>JAHDWH010000211.1 GCA_023384455.1 Caldilineaceae bacterium
CGCGTTCATTCCTTCCTTTCTCTCTTGTATGACGCAGCGCGGCTCCAAACTCAAGCACTAAGGCTTCACGTAGTAGATGTGGGTATTGCCTGACTCGATGTAGAGTTGTCGCCACGCCAATGACAATCGATCACCTCATTCCATTGTCAGACGGTGGAACAAATGATGAGTCAAACTTATGGTTAGCTTGCACATGGTGCAACAGTCACAAGGCAGCCAGGACCAACGCCTTAGACCCGCAGAGCGGGGTAGACGCCCCTATTTTCAACCCACGTCAACAGGAATGGTATGAACACTTCCGGTGGACCGACGATGGATTGTGGATAATTGGTGTGACTGCGACAGGTCGGGCAACAGTCGAAGCGCTTCAGCTAAACAATAGTCACTTCATAGATTCACGTCTGCTGTGGGTAGCAGTAGGTTGGCATCCCCCACAAGATTGAAATAGTGAAAGAATCATCCGTGAAAATCATTCCCATCCGTATCATCCGTGTACTAATCTTTCTCCTGCTCCTCGCCTCCTTCACCGGCGCGGCCCTGGCCCAGACGCCCACCCCTGACACCAGCGCCATCACTGCGGACCGGGTGAACGAAGTGGCCCGGGGGCTGTGGTGTCCCCTGTGCAATGGCGTGCGTCTGGACGCCTGCGAACTCAAAGCCTGCGACCAGATGAAAGAGATGATCGCCATCAAACTGGCCGAAGGCGCCACGGACGAGGAGATCAAAGCCTATTTTCTGGAACAGTACGGACCCCAGGTCTTTGGCCAGCCGCCCACCGAAGGCTTCAACTGGCTGGCCTGGATTCTGCCGGTGGTGGGGTTGATCGGCGGCGGTCTGTTCGTCTGGCTGCGCACCCGCCGCACGATTGGCAGAGAGATCGCCGGGGCAGCACCGGCTCAATCCGCTGCGCCTGCCGATGACTATTCCCAGAAGTTGGAGCAGGAGCTTTCCCGCTATGACTGATATGACCGAACCCCTTTCGGTTCCTCTGCCTGATACACTTGCGGAGGCCGCGCCGGCTTCCCGCGCTGTGTTGATCTGGCGGGCCATTTTCATACTGATTCCCCTCGTATTTATAGTCTTTCTGGCTCTGCGCCTGGGCACAGCCAAGAGCGAACACCGGGCCGAAGGGTTAGCTCCGGTGCTGGAATTCACCACTTTTGAAGGCGAAACCATCAATCTGGACAACCTGCGGGGGCAAGGAGTGATGGTCAACTTCTGGGCCAGTTGGTGCGATCCCTGCCGGGAGGAGGCCGCGCTGTTGGAGAGCACCTGGCGGCGGGAGAAGGATAGGGGCATTATCTTCCTGGGGCTGGACTATCTGGACCAGGAACCCGCGGCCAAAGCCTATCTGGCCGAATACGACATCACCTACCCCAACGGACCGGACCTGCGCAGCCAGGTGGCCCGGCGCTACGGTATTCAGGGCGTGCCGGAGACATTTTTTATCGATCCCGAAGGCAAAATCGTCGATATTATCGTTGGCCCCATCACCAGTCAGGCCCAGATGGACGGCTATCTGGACAAAATTCGACCGAAAGAGAAATAAAGTATGCTATTCAACGTCGGGTATCTCATTCTCGTAGCCGCCCTTATCCTCTCCGCCTTTGGCGTTGTGGCCGGGTTTGCCGGTGGACAACAGCGCAACCAGCGGCTGGTGCAGAGCAGCTTCCACGCGGTCTACGCCGTGGCCGGGCTGGTGGGCATTGCCGCGGTGATGCTCTGGTACGGTCTGCTCACAGACCAGTTCCAACTCACCTACGTCTGGAACCACTCGGAGCGGGCGCTGCCCAACTTCTACAAATTTTCGGCCCTGTGGGGCGGGCAGGCGGGCAGTCTCCTTTTCTGGAGTCTCCTCCTTTCCCTCTACAGCGTCGCGCTGGCCCTGCTCAACCGCCGCCAACATCAGGTGCTGATGCCCTATGTCAATGGGGTGATGCTGGCGACCTCCCTCTTTTTTCTCATTCTGCTCGTCTTTGCCGCCAATCCCTTCAAGCAATCAGCATTCATCCCCGCCGACGGCCAGGGGCTAAACCCCCTCCTGCAAAACTACTGGATGGTCATCCATCCGGTGATGCTCTATTTGGGCTATGTGGGGCTGGCGGTTCCCTTTGCCTTTGCCGTGGGCGCGCTGATCAGCAAACGGGTGGGCAACGAATGGGTGCGCACTGTGCGCCGCTGGACCCTCATCCCCTGGATGTTCCTCTCCGCGGGGATTCTGATGGGCAGCCAGTGGGCCTATATGGAACTGGGCTGGGGTGGCTATTGGGCCTGGGACCCGGTGGAAAATGCCAGCTTTCTGCCCTGGCTGACAGGCACGGCCTTCCTGCATAGCATTATCATTCAGGAGCAGCGGGGCATTATGAAGGTCTGGAATGTGGTTCTCATCTGGCTGACCTATTTTCTGGTCATTCTGGGCACATTCACCACCCGCAGCGGCGTGCTGGAAAGCGTCCACAGCTTCGCCCTGAGCGACGTCGGCCCCCTCTTCCTGGGCTTTATGATTATTATCGTCTTTGGCTTTCTCTGGCTGCTCTTCAAACGGCTCTATCTGCTCAAAGACGAACAGACCATCGACTCCTACTCCAGCCGGGAAGCCGCCTTTTTGGGCAACAACTGGCTCTTTACCAGCATCACCTTCGCCACCCTCTGGGGCACATTCTTCCCGATGTTCAGCGAAATCCTGACCGGCGAACGCATCAGCGTGGCCGCCCCCTTCTTCAACAAAGTCAACGGCCCGCTCTTTCTGCTCCTCTTTTTGTTGATGGGCATTGGCCCCCTGTTGGGCTGGCGACGCACTGGGATGGAATCCCTGCGCCGCCAATTTGCCTGGCCGCTGGTGGCAGGTGTGGTGATGGGTGTAGCGACAATCTTCTTCAGCCCGAACCCCTGGCCGTCGGTCGGTCTGGCTGTCTGCGCCTTTGCCACAATGACAATTGTCCAGGAATTTGTGCGGGGGGTGATGGCCCGGCGCACCACAAACAACGAAAATGTACTGGTGGCAATGGTCAGCCTGATGCGGCGCAACGGGCGGCGCTACGGCGGCTATATCGTCCATTTGGGAATGGTGATGATTGCCGTCGCCATCATCGGCAACGAATTCTTCCAGCAGACGACGAATGTCACCCTGACCCCCGGCACGAAAGTAGAGTTGGGCGGCTATGAACTGACATACGTGGGGCTGGAAAATAACCGGGCCTCCAACCGCACGGAGGTCGGCGCACGGGTGATTGTTCACAACAGCAGCGGCAAAATGGTGGGGTCGCTTCTGCCCCTGCGCAATCTTTACGACAAGACACCCGATATGCCCACCAGCGAAGTCGGCCTGCGTATGACCCTATTGGAAGATGTCTATGTCCTGCTCAACGGCTGGGAGAGCGGCGGGTCTACAGCCACCTTTACGATTTTCATCAACCCACTGACGATTTGGATGTGGATCGGCGGACTGGTGCTGGTGCTGGGCACGCTCATCGCCAGTTGGCCCCATCCGGTGAAACGCACGACGAATGTGCCCGCGGGGGCTGCGGTCGCCGCGGCGGGAGACTGACCGACGGCTGTTGCGTATAGCGTCGGTAGTACAATTGAGAACGTTTGTCGTGCAGAAATGAAACGTGAAGCGTGAAAGTATTCGGCATTTCTCACGTTTCACGTTTCACTCCTCACCTTCCACTTGCCACCTGCTACCTTCCACAAGGCTTTTTTCAATGATCTGGACTACTCTCTTTCTTGGCCTTCTCATCTCCGCCGTCGCGGCGGCCTATGTGCTGTGGCCCCTGCTCAGCCGGGCCGCGCCGGATGTGCCTATCGAAGATGACCGGCTCACCGATCTGATCAGCCGCAAAGACAGCGTGCTGGTTGCCATCAAAGACCTGGACTTTGACCGACAGGTGGGCAAACTCAGCGAAGAGGACTATCAACGCTTCAACTACCGGCTGCGCCAACAGGCCATCGGCTATCTGCAACAGATCGACAAACTCGCGCCCCAGAGCGCGCACCTGGACGAAGCCCTGGAAGTGGAGATTGCCCGGCTGCGCAAGACCCGCACGACGCCGGTTGCGGTGAACGGCAAAGCCGCGCCCGTGGCCGAAGTGGCTGTGCTGGCCGGGGACGCCCCGACCCGCTTCTGCACCAACTGCGGTCAAGCCCTGGCCGGACAACACAAATTCTGCGCCAACTGCGGGACGGCTGCGTAAAGGACTGATTGATGGCGGTGAATGCCAACAGGCCAGAACGCTGGAAAGCAGACATCGTCCAATCAGTTGACTTCTACAACGATTGGTTTTTGCGCTTTGCCCCGCAAACTTATCGAGACAACCGCGCCCAGAGTACAGTTGCAGTGGAAGAAGCCTTTGCCCTGACCGCCAATCTGGCAAACATTGGCGCAGATGTTCTTCGCCTTCACCCATCCCTCTTGCCCATCCTGCGTATGGCAACTGCCCCACCCCTGGCACGGGATCGGCTGATCGGACTGGCGGGTGTATCCGCCAGTCTTGTGCGAAGCCTGGAAATTGAGAAGCGCATCCCGCCGCGTATGACTGGGGAGCGTGTCAATGACGAGTTGGGACAGATCGTCCGCATCCTTGCCCGTCTCCTGGACATCGACATCTTCCCCTGGCTGAAAACTGAAACAGATCCCTCCACGGATGAACGCTACCGAGCGGCCACAGTTGTCGCAGATCGTCTATGCGGGGCGATTTCTGATCCAATTATTCGCAATGCCCAGGAGCAACGGCAGTTGGCCGCGTTACAACAGTGGCTGGAAAATCGGGGGTATTGCCGGCATTCAGGCGGAATATCGGGCTTGACAGAATTGCAACCGGGGACGTTTGCCTTTCGTCTGAACGTTCCCGTTCGCCAGTCGGGGCGAGAACAGACGGTCAATCTGCCTATCGATGCTGTCGTTCAGCCCAAAGACGCGGGTGTTGGACAGATGCCGCTTCTCATAGAGGCCAAATCTGCGGGTGATTTTACCAACACTAACAAACGGCGCAAAGAGGAGGCAACAAAAATCGCACAACTACGCCATACCTACGGCCAGGAAACCCGTTTTGTTCTTTTCCTCTGTGGCTATTTTGACAGCGGCTATTTGGGCTACGAGGCAGCCGAAGGCATTGATTGGGTGTGGGAACATCGGATCGACGATCTGGCAGCGTTTGGAGTCTAAGCGTGCCTCTTTCCCCTGCTTTTGCGCTATTGGAGAGCGAACGCCTGCGTCTGCAAGAGCGCTTGGACGCGGCCAAAAGTCAGGCAGAGCGCAACCGGCTCGGCCAGTTTGCCACACCGGGCCCGCTTGCTGAGGAGATCATTCAGGCAACCCTTCCACTGCTCTCCCCAAAGCAGTCGATCCGCTTTGCAGACCCCGCCTTCGGGACAGGCTCGTTTTATAGCGCGCTTCTCCGTTTGGCTGGTCCAAATCAGATCGAACGGGCGTCCGGGTATGAGATTGATCCCCATTACGGCGCACCGGCAATCAGTCTCTGGCAGGATACCCAACTGGCGCTTTCACTGGCCGATTTTACCCGTCAACCTCTCCCCGCCAGCGAGGAAGGGCAGTTCAATCTCCTTATCTGTAACCCCCCGTATGTGCGCCACCACCACATCCCAGCCGAGGAAAAAGAGCGTCTGCGTCTGCTTGCCAAACAGCAGACGGGTGTTGCACTGAGCGGCCTGGCCGGTCTTTATTGCTATTTTATGCTGCTGGCCGACCGCTGGATGGCCTCCGGCGCAGTGGCCTGCTGGCTGATTCCCAGCGAATTTCTCGATGTCAACTACGGCTCTGCGCTCAAACGCTATCTGCTGGAGCAGGTGACGCTCTTACGCATCCACCGCTTTGACCCAACCGTCGTACAATTCAAAGATGCCCTCGTCTCGTCGGTGGTGGTCTGGCTGTGCAAAAAACCGCCGCCGCTGAACCAGACTGTTACATTCTCCTATGGCGCAACGCTTGGCAATCCCCCAATAAGCGTTGCGGTCACAAAAGAGGAGTTGCAGGCGCAGCCCAAATGGAGCGTCTACGGCCATCCATCGCAAAACGGTACGGCGATAGACCGGGACGGTAAGCTCCGGCTGGCTGATCTGTTCAGCATCAAGCGCGGGATTGCCACGGGTGCAAATAATTTCTTTATTCTCACCCCCCAGCAGATCACAAATGCCCAACTGCCTGCCCGATTCCTGAAACCGATTCTGCCCAGCCCGCGCTATCTATCTTCCACCGAAATCCTGGCAGATGGGCAAGGCTTGCCGCTTTTGGAAAAACGGCTCTTTCTATTGGACTGCGATTTGCCCGAATCTACCGTCCAGGCGCGCTTCCCACATCTTTGGCGCTATTTGCAGAAAGGCGTGGAGAAAGGCATTGCCGAGCGCTATCTCTGCCGCCATCGGTCGCCCTGGTATAGCCAGGAAAGCCGCCCGCCTGCGCCCCTGCTCTGTACGTATATGGGACGGCAGACCAGCGCCAACGGCCATCACCCCTTTCGTTTCTTCCTGAACCATTCCCAGGCGACAGCCGCCAATGTGTTTTTGCTCCTTTACCCCAAAGCGCCGCTACAAAAGTTGATTGAGGCAAATCCCGGGCTGTTGCGCAGCCTGTGGCAGAGGCTCAACAATCTTTCGGCGGATGAGATGATTTATCAGGGCCGTACTTATGGCGGCAATCTGCACAAATTGGAGCCAAAGGAACTCGCCAACGCCACTATCGAGAATTTCTTTGCCTATGGCGAATCCGCGGCTGCCTACGAACAGTTGCATCTTCTGGAAAGCGGGGCGGTCTACACGCCGTCTATTGTATTGGACGGGGCAGAGTAGCGGATAGGACTGAGTGAATGGGCGGCTTCCGGCGAACCAGCGGCCTTCTATCGGTTGTATGCGGTAGCGCCTTTGCTACCCTCTTTGTGCTGCTGCTGGGAAAGAGTCTGGCCGCGCCGCTCTCCAGTACGGCGGTCTTCCCTTTCCCCAACACCACCCCAATCACCCCCACCCTCTACCTGCCCCTCGTCCAGCGACCCGGGCCCAAACTGCTGATCGGGGCGGCCCACATCGACAGCGCCATCAGCGGCGAAGGGGACGAGGCGCTTTGGCTCTGGAACGCCGGACCGGTGCAGGCAAGCCTGGCCGGCTGGCAGATCACCGGCAACGGGCGCACAGCTATCTTCCCGATTACCAGCACAACGACAATTCCACCCGGCGCGGGTCTCTGGTGTACGGCAGACCCGACGATCTTTCGCCGCACATTTGGCTTTGCTCCCGGCTGCGAATGGGGCGGGGACGACGACCCGGCTGTGCCCGATCTGACCGGCAACAGCCCCCGGCTGACCAACAGCGGCGGGGTAATCCAGCTCTCCTCCCCCGACGGCAAAGCCGCGGATGTGCTGGTCTATGGGGATGAGAGTCTGATCCCGACGGGATGGAGCGGCGCGGCCGCCCAGCTCTACAACCGGGGCGCGATTGGCAGCGCAGGTCAGGTGTTCCGGCGCAAACCCGGCGCGGCTGGTGCATTTGTCGACACAGATGGCGCAGCCGATTGGAGCGGGGATGTGGCGGATTTGGCCTGGGGGCGGCAGGTCTTCTTTCCCGGTTGGCTGCTCTGGCAACCGGGCTGGCAACCCGCCACACAGCCCCTACAGGCAACGGGCACGATTACCCTCGCCATCGGTCCGGATGGCCTCTACGAACCGCTGCTTGCCTTTTTGCAGAGCAGCCGGACCGGCCTGGACCTCTCGCTCTACACCCTCGAACATCCGCTGCTGGCCCAGGCCATCGCCGCCGCGGCCCAGCGCGGGGTGGTCGTGCGGCTGCTGCTGGAGGGCGGACCGACCGGCGGCGTCAGTACACTTCAGCGCTGGTGTGTGGCGCAGATTGCCGCCGCCGGCGGTCAGGTCTACTTTCTGGACAGCCGGGCCGACGCGCCCAACGGTTTTCGCCCCCGCTATCGCTTTCTCCACGCCAAATACGCCATTGCCGACGGCACCCGGGCTTTTGTGGGCACGGAAAATCTGACACCGGATTCGATGCCCGTGCCGGTCAACGACAGCGTGCCGCCCGGTCGTCGGGGCTTCTATCTCTTCACCGACGCTTCGGCTGTGACAGGACAACTGGCCGCGCTCTTTGCCTATGACTGGCAGCCGGAAATCTTCTGGGATCTGCGCCCATTCGACCCGGCCCAGGACAGCCCACCCGAAGGCTATACTCCGCCGGATGTACCGCCCGAAGAGCTGCGCCCCGCGCCCTTTCGCCAGCCAGCGAGCTACACCGGCGACTTTGCCTTTGCCCTGCTCACCACACCCGAAGACTCGACCCGGCCCGATAACCCTTTGGCCGGGCTGTTGGGGCGGGCGGGTGGGGGGGACGAAATCCGCTGGGTGCAGTTGTACGAGCACAAGTATTGGGGCGACACTTTCAGCAACCCCGTGGCAGACCCCAACCTCCGATTGGCCGCGCTGATCGACGCAGCCCGGCGGGGCACGCAGGTGCGGATGCTGCTGGACAGCTTCTTCGATGAACCCGACGACGACCGCAGCAACCGGGCGACAGTGGACTATCTACATCTGGTCGCCCAGGCAGAAGGGTTGGATGTACAGGCACAGACAGGCAACCCGGCCGGCGCGGGTATCCACGCCAAAGTGGGCACGCTGGCGATTGGGGCGGAGCGCTGGCTGCTGGTGGGCAGCGTCAACGGCGGGGAAGTCAGCCACAAAATCAACCGGGAGGTGAGTCTGCTGGTCAACGCGCCGCTTCTCTACGACAGACTGGTAGAAATCTTCGATGCGGATTGGGCAAAGAGCGCCACAGAGCGCAAGAAATGAAGACCGAAAAAGAACCGTTGTGAAGCCTTCCCGCCGGTGCTACAGTAAATAGGGCCGGGGGTGAGGGCCAGCGCCTCTCCCGTTTCCCGTTTCCCCTCTCTTATGCTATCGTGAACCTATACGATAGCCATCCCTCCACTCCCGGCCCGTTGACAAATGTCCGAGTTCTTCACAGTCCGCACCCCGCCCGACGCTTGGAAGCTATTGCTCCAACACTTTACACCCCGCATCCGCACGGAGCAGATTCCCACAGTCGATGCGCTGGACCGGGTGCTGGCTGCCCCTCTCGTCTCGCCCCAGGATTTGCCCGAATTCCCCCGCTCCACAGTCGATGGCTATGCGGTCAACGCCGCCGACACCTACGGCGCGTCCGGCAGCCTGCCCGCCTTTTTGAATGTCATTGGCGAGGTGGCGATGGGGCAGTTGAGTCAACTGCAATTGGGTGTGGGCGAAGCCGCGCTGGTCCACACCGGCGGGATGGTTCCTGCCGGGGCCGACGGGGTGGTGATGGTGGAGAACACCCAAGCCGTCGATGCCGCCAGCATCGAAGTGCTGCGACCCGTGGCCGAGGGCGAAAATGTCATCCAAATCGGCGAGGATATCCGTACCGGCGACCCGATTCTGGCCGCGGGCCACAGCCTGCGCCCCCAGGACATCGGCGGGTTACTGGCGTTGGGCATTACAGCCGTCACCGTTGCCGTGCCGCCCAAAGTGGCGATTATCTCATCTGGCGACGAAGTGGTGGCCCCGGATCAGCCCGTCGCGCCCGGTCAGGTGCGGGATATCAACTCCTACACACTGGCGGGATTGACCCGACGGGCCGGTGGCGAACCGATCCTCTACGGCATTGTGCCGGACCAGCGGCCCGCATTGGAGGCAGCCGCGGCCCGGGCTCACGCCGAGGCGGATATTGTCGTCCTCTCCGCGGGCAGTTCGGTCAGCTATCGGGACCTGAGCGTGGAGGTTATCGCCGGGCTGGGCGCGCCCGGTGTGCTGGTCCACGGGCTGAGCGTGCGTCCCGGCAAGCCGACGATTGTGGCCGTGGCCGACGGCAAGCCCATCTTTGGGCTGCCCGGCAACCCGGTCTCGGCGATGGTGATTTTTGATTTGGTGGTAGCCCCTACCATCCGCGCCCTGCTCGGCGCAACCGAACAGCCCAAACAGCAGGTCCAGGCAAAACTGGCCCGCAACATCGCCTCCAGCGCCGGGCGGGAGGATTACGTCCAGGTGCGGGTGGAGGAGCGGGAGGGCGAACTGTGGGCCGTGCCCGTCTTTGGCAAATCCAACCTCATCTACACCCTCGTGTACGCCGATGGCACAGTGAAGATCGAACTCAACGCCAACGGTGTGCGTGAGGGCGCGTGGGTGACGGTTCTGCTCCACTAAACAAGAAGTCCGACTTTTCGGAAAAAGTCGGACTTCTTTGAGTCTATCGACGGCGGAGAAGTGCGTCATATTCTGCGTGAGAACCGATTCAAACCCAACGGATTTCGTCATTCTCCCAGAGTCCTACAGCCCGATAATCCTGTGTGACACGCACAGAATAGAGGGGTTCGCGCTGACTGACTCGCTTGAATTGTAGGCTGGGATGAAAGGGATTCTCTCGAAACAGGTGATAGGCAATCACTGCCTGGCGTTGCAGATGGGCAGGCAAGCGAGCGAGCAGTCTACGAAAATTGGGTGTTGTTCTCGATCTCACAGACCACTTTCTTCAAGGCTCCAGAGATCGGCTTCATCGGTTTCACGGGCTTCTTTGGCGAAGGCCAGGAATACATCTTCAGAACGAGGGTCTGCGAACAGATCATCCCATCGGGCATCTGTAGGATTCGTATCGTCCTGTAAGAGGTATGCTTCTCTTACTTCTTCGACGACAGCCAATTCAGTCAATGTGCGATGTGCCGGGGAGCGAAACCCCATTACAATTTTCTCTTTGGGAATCCCGGCGCTCAACAATTCATTGACGATGCCTTCTTGGGTACCGTCGCGCTGAATCCAGATTTTTTCATCAATAATATCCAGATGGAGCAGACAGCCGTGTACCCGTTGCATATTTTCCCGACCCAGGATCATCACCAAATACCGATCCGACTCCCGATCAAAGACTGTCTCGAATTGAATATCGCCATAGGCGTAGGGAGTCCGAGTGTACTCTGTCAGAATTTTCTGAATCAGTTGGCGGTAGTAGGTTAGAGTATTCATAGAAGAACCGCTTTCTTTTCGCGTCTCATTGATACTTCTAAAATACCTGACTTTCGGCATTCCGTCAACGAACAAATCTTCCATTTTTTGTACTGATCAAGAAGATCGTGGAATCTGTAGGTGCGGTT
>JAHDWH010000212.1 GCA_023384455.1 Caldilineaceae bacterium
CGTCGCTAATCTGGTGCGTTCCCCAACCTTTCCGACAATTGTGAACTATACCCATAAAAGAGTCGCTTCCAGACCCGATCAACCCATTAGACATAAAAGGGGCAGCCGTCCTCGAACGGCTGCCCCTTCCTGTCATTCTATAGCGTTGGCCCGGTGCAGGCAATTTTCTTGTAACTACTCAAGCTCAGGGTGCGACGCACTCGCCACACTCATTTTGCAGTGGAATCCCCCCCTGGCGAGTGCGTCGCACCCTGGATAGTTACATTTTCTTTAGATCGCACGGCTGGGTGGCTGTTGCCAATGAATCTGCTGGGTTGTGGGCGGGCTGGACGAAAGCGCGTCGGTTTCGGCCATTGCCGAGAGGATTTCGATGATTTCTTCCTGGGTAAAAGTCTCTTCGCCGCGCTTCTGTCGGGCTGCCAGCATCACATTCAGCGATGCGATCAGGTGGGGTTTCGTGGCAAGTCGAGCCATGTTTTCTCCTTTCCAATGAGACGAATAATGAATCCTGATTTTTATTTCGTCTATATGTAAAAGGAAGTTCATAGCCTATGCTGGCTAAGCAAAAGAAATGATTACTCCACTTTAAGGATTCTTGGGTACTATAGCAATCGGGGGAAAAATGTAGTGGTCAAAAACATCGTAAAATCTGTAGGTGCGGTTTGCAACCGCACTTTCACCCGAAGAAGTGCGGTTGCAAACCGCACCTACTCCGTACCAGCGAGGAACGAACGCACAAGCGTTCGTCGGTCGGCCAACCAACTGAAACGTGAAACGTGAGGTGTTGTCACCTGATCTCACGTCTTCCCGTTTCCCCACGCAAATTGTGGCTTCGCCACCTTATGTTTTACTATCTCGTTGACCAGTACACAAACAGGATGACCACGGCCCCGTCGTGTTTTAGGGGGTATTATCGAGGACGTTTTTGAGGAAATCCTGACCTGCGATAATACGCAGGTCCACAGTTTTGCTGAGAATCAGTCCGTTGAGCGTCGGCAGATTGCTCTGTAGTTCCAGTTCGTCGCCCACCCGACCCACCAACAGCGGATCCGTGTTGTAATTAACAATCAGCGTGCGCCGATAGTCGCTGCGATCCGCATCGCCAATGGCAACCACCTGCCAGCCCCGCTCCTGCAACATATCCCGAATACGGGCGGCAACGCCGGGATAGCCTGTGCCGTTCAGCACTTCAACCCGGGCCACCGCCGGATCCGTGACCAGCCGCTCCTGGCTGGGGTTCAGATCCGCGGCCTGGGCGGCAATCGTAGAGAGCACTTCGTTGCCCGTAGCCACAGAGACGTGAGCATCCACACTCTGGGGTGTTACCTCAAAGAAGGAGACCAGCGCGGGGCGGATACGGCTGCGATCCGGCAGTAGAATCCACGCGCCATCATCGCTGTAGCTTTCCGTGCCGTAGCGATCATCCAACACCAGCCGTCGCACCTCCCGGAAGGAGTTCTGGCGCACATACTGCGCGATCTGCACCACCGCGGTCAGGGACATATCCGTACTCACGCTGTCGCGCATAGTGGCGCTGAGTTGGGGCAGTTTGGCGATGAGCGTCGGGATCATATCCGCCTGCAACACTTTGTCCATCACCGCCTGAATCACCTGTTGCTGGCGAGCCGCCCGGCCATAATCGCTGTCGATATTGCGGGTACGTACATATTTCAGAGCCACCTCGCCATCCAAATGCTGCTGGCCCGCCTCCAGATGAAAGGTCTGATAGCCGTAATCGGCTGTGGGGTACTGCTCGTCGTGGATGGTCTGGGGTACGAAGATATCGATACCGTCGATCAGATCGATAAAGCGCACAAAGCCACTGAAATTGACGTGGACGTAATGCTCCACGGGCCGCCCTACAAAGCTGCTGACCGTATCTTTGGCAAGTTGAGAGCCGCCGCCAGGGTAGTTGCGCTTTTCGCCGATCACATAAGCGGTGTTAATTTTAGTAGTAATGTCGTAGCCGGGGATAGGAACCCAGAGGTCCCGGGGCAGGGAGATCATCCCGGCCACCCGGTTTTCCAGGTCCAGGGTGAGCAGGAGCATCGTATCCGTGCGGGGTGGTTCCCGGTCTTCCGTCCGTTCGTCTGTGCCGAGCAGAAGAATGGAGACCTGGCTTTTGGGCACGGGCAGAGCCGCTTCGTCGCTGACGCCCTGCTCGGTCGGAGAGGTGACGCCGGGCATCTCCTCCCCGCCGGGGGAAGCCGCCGGGCTGTCTGCCGGATTGTCCCGGGAAGAATCGAGCGTTATGAGGGGCACTGCCGCAAAGTTGCTGCGGGTCCATTCGTAGAGAAGATTGCCCGCTACCAGCGCCAGGGTCAAAACGGTGACCGAATAGAAAGCGGCCAACAGAACCGCCAGCAGCCGCTTCTTTGGGCTGCTGGATTCGCTCTTATGGATTTCGGTCTCGCGTTGCTGCCGTTGTGTAGGGTGCGCCATAGGGGTAAATTATAGCATAGGCCAACCGGGTGACAAACCGCTGATTGGTGCGAAAGATAGTGGGTGCGGATAGCTCACGCAGCATCTGCTCAATTGGGCAGGGGATGGCTGTAGAGCGATGTCTGGGTCAGAATAAAGAGCGTGCCGCTTACCTCGTCCAGATAGAGTCCGCGCAGGCCAGCCAGCGCGGTGCTTTCGGCTGCCTGTAACTGCTCGATGTACGTGCCGGCTTTGTCAAAGACCAGAATGCGGTCCTGACTGCCGTCGGCCAGATAGATACGGCTGTCGGGCGCGCTGCCCATTGCCATATCCGACAGACGCCCGGTCAACCCCGCGCTGGTGTCCAGGCTAAAGGGTAGCTGGCGTCCCCCGCTGTAGCGCAGGAGCGTGCCGTTTTCCATCAACAGCCAGATGTCGCTGTCAATCGCCATCGCCACAATCCCGGCCAGATTGGCCTGAACAGTGGGTTCAAACCAGGCGTCCGGCGCTTCGTCGTAGCCCAGACCCGCCGGACTGTAGCGCAAAATCTGGTTGGCCTGCTCGTCGGCCAGATAGAGCCGGCCGTTGTAGTTTTCCAACTGGGCAATGCTTTGTAGCCGGGCCCCATCGGCCAGCCGCACGACGGTGGCGGCGTCCACCCGGTTGTAACGAAAAATGTTGTTGTTGCGGTCCAGAATCAGCAGGCTGGCCTTGTCGGCAAAGCCCGGAATGCGCGGCTGCCAGGCAATGTCCACCAGCCGCCCTACCCGCACCCCTTCCACCACATCCCCTTCACCCAGGACCGGGCCGCTGCGCTCCTGGACAATTGTGCGGCCGGGGTCTGTGCGGAAATGTTCCACCCGCTGCCGCCCCACATCCAGCACATAGACGTCCTGATCAAAGACCACAACCCGCTGGGGCCCGGCGTCCGGGGGGAAATCAACCAGAGGAAAATCCAGGGAATAGAGCGAGCGCACATTCATCAGCTTCTGCAATTCCGTGCGGACACGCTGGGAAAGCTCCCGGATGCGGTCGGTCAGCCCAATCAGAGCGATGGCTTCGTTCAGGTAGCGCTGGGCGTCGTTCAGGGCAGTGCGGGCCGCGGCTTTGTCCCCCAGATTCAACGCCTGTTCGGCTTTGGCAAGCTGATTCTCGGCCTGGTCCACCAGTTTCACCCCTTCGGCCTGGGTGGCCGCGCCTTCGCGCAGATTCAGAATGGCAACTGTGGCAAAGACCAGAATGGGGATGAGCACAGCCAACAGAACAAAAAGTCTGGCCCGGCTACCCCGGGTCGGTGCCGGCGGGGTGAAAGGAGGCAGCCGCCGGGGGGCGGCGATCTCCGGTTCCCCTGCCGACCCGACCCACTGGTTGGCCGGTGGGTCGACGGACGGGCTGCGGCGTTCGGGCAACACCTTTCCGGCCAACTCTTTCAGCCAGCGGCCACTCTTTGCCCCGGCTTCGGCAATCTGCTGGCCCAGCGCTTTGGCCGGAATCGTCTCTGGAGAAGATGGCTGCACCACCGCCACCCGTTCCGGGGGAAGTGTGCGGGGGGCAGCCACCGGCGGCTGGGTTTGGGCAGGTGGTCGGCTGGGCGGTTCGTCCCACAAAGAAGAGGCGGCCTTCGCTGGTGCTGGGGGCAGGGGGATATCCACGACCGGCGGCAGGGTGTGGACTGGCGGCGGCGCGCTGACCGATGTGGGCAGGCCGCTGGGGAGCGAAGCAACCGCAGACCTGGCCGCCGCTCGCCGCTGGTGCAATACCAGCAACAGCCCCAAAATCTGGGCCTGGTTGCTCTGCTGGCGCAGATAGTCCACCACATCAAAGCGGTTGACCCGAGAGGTATTGACAATCGCGCCGCCCAGCGTCTTGATATTGGAGATCAGAATCCAGTCGCTCTCGCCCACAAAGAGCACATCCCCATCCTGCACCTGATGGCGATAGATGGCTATGCGGGGTGGATTGTTGCCCCCGATGGGGTAGTTGAAGTGGGCGGGGTCCGGCGGGAATTGGTCCAGACGGCTTTCGGTGGCCAGCAGGGCCAGCCCCGGCCCCGCGGACGCCATCATCAGGTGATTCTGCACAATTGCCACGCAGAGAATACCGGCGCGCAGATCGGTGGTGGGGCTGCGCCGGTTGAGCGCGACCAGCGAGTTGTGGGCGTTCTGGATGGCCTGCTCCAGAATCGCGCTGAGAGGGCCGCCCGCGGTGTAATAGGTCTGCTGCAAGATGGACTGAATATCCTCCAGGGCCTGGCCTTTGACCGGGCTTTCGCCCATCAGCTCGACCAGACAATATAGGGAACCCCGGCGGGCCTGGGCCTCTTCCGGTGCCGGCTCCACCACCCGGATACCCGCAGCGCGGCTGTCGTTCTCATCCAGAAAGAAGGCGAGAAAGCTGTCAAATTGGGGGGCGTCTTGGGTGCTCATAGTCCGTACAATTCGCCATATTTGCGGCGCAGATAGGCCATATAAGGGGTGATGGAGAGAGGGCCGCCTGTGGCCCGCCGCAGCAGTTCATCCGCGGTAAATTTCCTGCCGTGGCAATAGATATTGGCCCTCATCCACTCCCGCAGGCTGTCGAAACGCCCGGTCTCTATCTGACCGGGAATCTCCGGGTGGGCACTCTGGGCCGCGGCAAAAAACTGAGCGCTCATCACATTGCCCAGGGTATAGCCCTGAAATGCGCCGCCGATGAAGCCGTCGAACCAGTGGACATCCTGCAAGACTCCGTTCCGGTCGTCCGGCGGTGTCAACCCCAAATCTGCCTCCATCCGGCCATTCCAGGCTTCGGGCAGATCGGCTACGGCCAGCTCGCCGTTGAGCAAGGCCCGCTCCAGATCAAAGCGCAGCAGGACGTGGAGATTGTAGGTCACTTCGTCGGCTTCGGTACGAATCAGAGACGGCTGCACTTTGTTGATAGCCCGGTAGAAGGCTTCCAGGGGAACTTCGCCCAGTTGGGTCGGGAAGAGTTCCTGCAATGGCCCGTAGAAATGTTTCCAGAAGGCCCGGCTGCGCCCCACCAGATTTTCCCACAGGCGGGATTGGCTTTCGTGGACACCGGCAGAGGTGCCCAAGGCCAGAGGCGTGGCCTCCAGGCGCGCATCCACCCCCTGCTCGTACAGCGCGTGGCCGGTTTCGTGAATCGTGCCGAAGAGTCCTTCGCTCAGCCACTTTTCGTCCAGCCGGGTGGTGATACGCACATCGTTGACGGAGAATTTGGTGGCGAAGGGGTGATGGGTCTTGTCCTGGCGACCCCGCTGGAAGTCATAGCCCAATTGACGAGCCACCTCTTCGCCAAAGCGAAGCTGGGCATCTTCGGGATAGTGCTGATAGAGGGGGGCGTCGTCGATGGGCGGGCATTCTGCAATGACCCGGACCAGCGGCACAAGCTCCGTCCGCAATTGGGCAAAGAGTTCGCCCACGCTGGCGGCGGTCATACCAAAATCGCTATTGGCGATGTGGGCGTCAATCGGTTCGGCGCTTTCCGGGAAGAAATCCGCATAGCGTCGGCTGAGTTCCAGAGATTTTTCCAGTTTCGGGCGCAGAGAGGCAAAGTCGTTGGCCGGGCGGGCCACAGCCCAGGCGCTGAAAGTGGTGGCCGCGTGGCTGGAGACCTCTGCCACAAAGTCAGCCGGGATGCGGGTAGCCCGTGCGTACTCCCGGCTGGTCACCCGCAGCAGAGATGCCTCGTCGGAGTCGTAGGGCCAGGCAGCGCTCTCACCCGTCAGATCGTCCAACAATTCGCCAATGGCTTCGTCGGTAAACTTTTGGTGGGCCAGCCGTTGCAGGGTGGCGAGCTGGCGACCCCGGGCTTCGGCCCCGCCCTCGGGCATGTGGGTCTGTTGATCCCACTGCAATAGTGCAGCGGCGGAGGTCAGGTCGTCTACCTCGGCCAGCCGTCTTTTCAGGTCATTATAGGCTGGGTGCATGGGTTGGTTTTCCGCCATTGGAGATTGGATCGCTCTGCAAGGCTATTGTACACCGGAGCGCCGGGGCAGACAAACGCCAACGGGAATGGGGGTCAAAAAGCAGGCAGCAGGCTGGCCCGGATGCGCCGAATGTCGGCCGGGCCTGTGCGACAGCAGCCGCCGATTAGCTGGGCACCGGCCGCTTGCCAGAGCAGGGCGGGCGGGCCAAAATCGGTGACGCCGCTGCCTGTCACCCAGCGGCGGCCAGCGGCATCCCAGCTTTCACCGCTGTTGGGATAGCAGAGCAGGGGCTTCGCCGTCACCTGCCGGGCAGCCCCCAGCAGGGCTTCGACAAAGCGGGGCGGCGTGCAGTTGACCCCCACGGCCACCACCTGGGGAGAAGCAGCCGCCAACGCCGCACAGTCGGCAAAACTTTCGCCGTGACAGACCCGGCGCTCATCCCGACAGCTAAAACTGATCCAGGCGGGGATGTGGGGGAATTCGGCCAGCAGGGCCACCAGCGCTTCGGCTTCTATCCGGCAGGGAATCGTCTCGCAGGCCAGCAGGTCGGGCTGGGCGGCGACCAGCGCGGCCATCCGGGGGCGGTGCCACTCCATCAGCTCTGTTTTCGTCAGCCCGTAGTCTCCCCGATACTCGGAGCCGTCGGCCAGAAAAGCGCCATAACAGCCGATAGAGGCGGCCACCAGTGGGCGCTGCCGCCCCTGCCGGTTGGCAGGTATCTGCCAGAATTCATCCCGTGCCATTCGGGTTAACGCTACGCTCAATTGCATCAGCCGGGTAGCGGCGTCGGCGTCCAGCCCCCGGCGGGCAAAACCGGCGAAGCTGGCCTGGTAGCTGGCGCTGATAGAGACATCGGCCCCGGCCACAAAGTAGTCGTAATGCAGTTGGCGGATCATCTCCGGATCGTCCATCAGCAGCCGGGCCGACCAGAGCGCATCGCGCAGATCCGCGCCCCGGCTTTCCAGTTCCGTGGCCAGGCCGCCATCCAGCACAAGAGCGGGTTGGGTCGAGAGGAGTGGGGTGAAGGGAGAGTCGAAGGTCATAAACTTCATCATCCCATCACCGCAACCGGCTGTCGGGCCGCGGCCATCCCGGCGCGGAAGGCGCTCAGGTTGGCGGCCAGCAGTTTGCGGTGACGTTCAGGCAGATAGCGTTCCAGGGCACTCTCCACAGATGCCGGGCACAATACCGGCTGCACAGCCAGGAGCGCGCCCAGCATCACCACATTAGCCAGGCGCAGATCCCCCGCGGCCTCGGCCAATTCGTTGGCTGCCACGCCAACCAGCCGCACATCGGGCCGGGTTTCGGGCAAGGGAGCCAGAGAAGTGTTGACCACCAGCAGACCGCCCAGAGCCATCTGCCGGGCATATTTAACAGCGGAAGGCTGGTTCAGCGCCAGCACAATCTCCGGGTGGCGGGCAAAGGGCGAACCGATGGGCCGGTCGCCAATCACGACAGTGCAATGGGCTGTACCGCCCCGCATCTCTGGCCCATAGGAGGGAATCCACGTCACATGTTTGGCCGCGTCCAGCGCGGCGTGGGCCAGCAATTGACCGGCAAAAAGAACGCCCTGTCCGCCAAAACCGGCGATGAGGAGAGAAGTTTGCATCGAGAGAAGCTCCTTGAGAGTGGGAGGTGGCGAGTGGCAGGTGGCAAGTGGCAGGTGGCAAGTGGCAGGTTGCAGGTTGCAGGTGGCAGGTCACCCTTTCACCCCTTCACCTTGTCACCCCTGTCACCTTGTCATCCTTAAAATCCCCCAGCGGGAATACGGGTATCATCTGTTCGGCGATGAAATCCAGCGCGGCGCTGGGGGTCATACGCCAGTTGGTGGGGCAACTGCTCAGAATCTCTACAAGCGCCAGCCCCCGCCCGTCCAGTTGGGTCTGAAATGCCTGACGGATGGCCTTTTTGGTCTTGCGAATCTCGGCCACGGAATGGACCGAGCGGCGCACAGCATAGGCCACACCGGGCATGGGGGCCAGCATTTCGGGAATGCGCAGCGGGTAACCCTGGGTCAGAGGGTTGCGGCCAGCCGGTGACGAAGCAGTGACCTGGCCCAGCAGAGATGTGGGGGCCATCTGGCCGCCGGTCATCCCATAGACCGCATTGTTGACGAAAATAACGGTGATATTCTCGCCCCGTGCTCCGGCGTGGATAATCTCGTTTGTGCCAATAGAGGCCAGGTCGCCATCGCCCTGATAGGTGAAAATGACCCGATCGGGCATGACCCGCTTGAGACCGGTAGCCATGGCCGGGGCCCGTCCGTGGGCTGCTTCGCAACTGTCCAGGTTGAAATACTCGTAGGCAAAGACGGCGCAGCCCACGGGGGCCACCAGCACCGAACGCTCCCGGATGCCCAGTTCATCGATAACTTCGGCCACCAGCCGATGGACAGTCCCGTGGGTGCAGCCGGGGCAATAGTGGGTGTAGACATCCCGCAGGCTGTCGGGAAAGCAATAGATCGGTTGCAAAGCCGCGGTGTCGATTGTGTCAGGTTGCTCCAATCCTTGGGACATCAGTCCACTCTCCTATTCACCAGAGGTGCCCCCCAGAAATTGGGGTACGCGATTCCGGGAATCGACCAGGCGATCTCTGGCGTGGACAATTGGTTTGGTCGATTCCCGGAATCAGCCACTCGCGTCCCCAATCTGGGATGCAGCCTTCACCCGCGCGGATTCCCGAAGATGCCGGGGAGCAACCCCATTTCTCTCTCCGCTGTGGATTGGCGACTGGGGCGGAGGGGGCAGCGCCTCCACAATCTCTTCGGGGGTGGGAATCATCCCGCCCATACGCCCCAGAAAGTGGACCGGCTCCCCGACGATGCGCTCCACATCCTCCCGCATCTGCCCGGCGTTCATCTCTGCCACCAGAATCGAAGCTCCGCCCGGACTGAGCCGGGCCAGGGCTTGGGCAGGGAAGGGCCACAAGGAAATGGGGCGAAAGAGACCCACCCGCCGCCCCTGCTCCCGGGCCAGCTCCACCGCGCTGCGGGCAATGCGCCCGACTGTGCCAAAGGCGACGATCAGCGTCTCGGCGTCGCCGGTCCGGTAGGCTTCCCAGCGCTGCTCGTTTTTCTGGATGTGGGCGATCTTGGCCTGCAAGCGCAGGTTCAGCCCTTCCAGCTTTTCCGCGCCCAGATAGAGGGAGGTGATGCTGCGCGGTTCGCGTCCTGCGGCCCCGCTCAAAGCCCAGTCTGGCAGAGGGTCATCGACAGAACGCATGGGGGGCATCTCCACCGGCTCCATCATCTGGCCCAGTATGCCGTCGGCCAGCAGGACCACCAGATGGCGATAGCGGAAGGCCAGGTCAAAGCTGACGCTCATCAGGTCCACCGCCTCTTGCACGGTGGCCGGGGCCAACACCAGCGGGCGATAATCCCCGTGACCGGCCGAGCGGGTCATCTGAAAATAGTCGGCCTGGCTGGGCTGGATATTGCCCAGCCCCGGCCCGCCCCGCATCACATCCACCAGCACACAGGGCACTTCGCTGGCCGCGATGTAGCTCAGCCCCTCTTGCATCAGGCTGATACCGGGCGAGGAGGAGGAGGTGAAGGCCCGCTTGCCAGCGCTGGCCGCGCCATAGACCATATGAATCGCGCCGATTTCGCTTTCGGCCTGCAAAAAGAGCCGGCCCAGTTCGGGCATACGCCAGGCAAGATATTCCAGCAGTTCGGTCTGGGGGGTGATAGGGTAGCCAAAATAGGCTTCGGCCCCGGCCCGCACCCCGGCCTCGGCAATGGCTTCGTTGCCCTTCCAGAGTTCCTTTGTCATCAAAGCCGCCTGCCTTCCCGATAGACAGTGAAAACCACATCCGGGCAGATGACCGCGCAGATGGCGCAGCCCGTGCAGTGGCCTGGGCCATCGGCCAGCATCACCGGGTGGTAGCCCCGGGCGTTGTAGCCACTCTCCAGGTGCAGCAAATTTTTGGGGCAGACGTCCGTACAGAGCGCGCAGCCTTTGCAACGATCCCGGTCGATGACGACTGTGCCGTGGGCCATTCAGTGCCTCCGTAAACAGAATCCCGCCTGTTCTTACGCATCAGCCCGGTGTAGGGCAGGCGTGCGCAGAACAGGCGGGCGGAATTCGTCGCTGTCCACGCATCGTCGTTGATGCGTACTGGTTATCGATTGTCAGTAGACCGCAATACGGACCTGCCTGACTCAGGACAGACGACTGCGGACTACTGATTGTTGGGTTTCTCGGCCCTATCCGGACATATGCACTGGGCGGGGCAGAGGCATTTGGGAAATTTTGCGCCAGCGCTCGGCCGCGCCTGTGCGGAAAAGCGCCGGGTCGAAATCGGCCAAAAATTCCCAGCCCTCCAGAGCCAGCCCTTCCTGCACTTCGTCGGTCAGTTCAAAGTGCAGGGTGCGGCCATCTGTACGTACAAAAAATTCGATAACGTCGTCCTTGCCGTCGTCCTTGCCGTCGTCGATGACATTGACCACACAGGGGCGATCGGTCCCCATGGGTTTCTGGAAATAGGTGGCCGAACAGCGGGCACAAAAGCTCAGGGCCGCATCACACAATCCCCGATCCATTACAATTTTCATAAGAGCCATCTCCTTGTCTTTGGGCGTTGACTGCTGCGTTGCAGGCAAAAGTCGACTTGCGGCTCTCCTTCAGTATAGCATCAGGACAGGAACTGGGGATCGGTCAACTGGGCAGGGTTTCACGCCGCGTACCCGGTGGAAGGGGAGGGAACCGTCTGTCTCTTTTCCCGTTTCTGTACCGGTCAACGAGATGGTAAAACGTAAGGTGGCG
>JAHDWH010000446.1 GCA_023384455.1 Caldilineaceae bacterium
CGTTCTGATTTTCATTGATTATGGGTGTGTTTCCTCGTGTACAACTGATGGGTAAATAAAGGATTACAGAATGAAAAGCAGGGTCCCAGCCAGGATGGCGACCGTGCCCAGGGCAGTTTTCCAGGTGATTGCCTCGCCCAGAAAGAGAGCGGAGAGGATGAGGATCAGCGCCAGACTCGATTTGTCGATAGGCGCCACAGACGAGGCATTGCCCATCTGCAAGGCCCGAAAGTAGGCCAGCCAGGAGAATCCTGTGGCAATAGCCGAAAGAACCAGCCAAAACCAGACCCGGCCCGGAATCTGCTCGATGGCCCGCACTTCGCCGTTGGCAAAGACGATGCCCCAGGCGATCACCAGCACCACCGCTGTGCGGATGGCCGTAGCCAGATTGGAACTGACGCCGGCCACGCCCAATTTGGCGAAGAGGGTAGTCAAGGCGGCAAAAAAAGCAGAAAGCAGGGCGAATCCCCACCAGGGCAGAGCGAAGGTATTCATTGGTCCTCCGGGAAACGGGATGGATGCAAAACGTGCATCTGTCATTTTACCGGCCGTCCGCGTTCTGTGCGAATAGCTTGCAACCGAAATGGCCCAGTCTGCGTAGAGCAGTGTATGTCTGCATCCTATCAACCATTTGGACGATGCAAAAATTATCCTACCGTGTATACAGCGGCCACAGCCCGACGATGCGCAGACAACAGGAATCTATTATTCTGGAATAGAATCAAAAATACGCATTACTCACTTGACCTGGAGATTTCCCGATGCCCGACCCAATTATTCAAGCCCGCAACGTCCACAAGACCTTTCACACCGGCGCGATTGAAGTCCACGCCCTGCGCGGGGTGGATTTGACCATCCAACCCGGCGAAATGGTGGCGATTATGGGTCCGTCGGGCTGCGGCAAGACGACCCTTCTCAACTGTCTCTCTGGCCTGGACTATTTCGACGAGGGCGAAGTGCTGATCGAAGGCGCGTCCCTGGCCAAAATGAGCGACCGCAAGCGCACTACCTGGCGGGCCGAGCGCATGGGCTTTGTCTTTCAGACCTACAATCTGTTGCCTGTGATTACCGCCCAGGAAAATGTGGAGCTACCCCTGCTCGTCAGCAATGTGAGCCAGGCCGACGCCCGCCGCCGGGCCAAAGAGGCCCTGGACGCCGTGGGCTTGGGTGATCGGGCACATCACCGCCCCGCTGAACTCTCCGGCGGCCAGCGCCAGCGGGTGACGATTGCCCGGGCCCTGGTCAACAACCCCGCGCTGGTCTGGGCCGACGAACCCACGGGCAATCTGGACGCGGTCACCTCCGGCGAAATCCTGGCCCTGATGCAGCGGCTCAACAAAGAGCAGGGACGCACTTTTGTGATTGTCACCCACGACGAGCAGGTGGGCGCGTTGTGCGACCGGATCGTGCGGATGCGGGATGGGAAGATTGTCGGGGAGACGAAACAGACGGAAGTAACGACTGGACTAGCGCCGGTTGAGTAGGCGGGGGCTGTTTCCCGCCGTATCGAAACCCAGCGGGTA
>JAHDWH010000447.1 GCA_023384455.1 Caldilineaceae bacterium
CCTACAGATTTCACGATGTCCTTGACCAATACACATTTTACGTTTTACGTTTCACGCCGCCTGTCAGTGTAGCCGCGGGCGGGGGAGAAGTCAAAAGCGATTTAGTCCTTTGTTGTTGCACTATCCTTTCGTCACTTCCCCGTTTGCAGTACAATAATGGAGTGAATATAATCGCTGCCTTATCATTCGATCATCCCATCCCCCACCACTCCCCAGGAGAATCTCCTATGAAAATACGCGCTGCCTATGTTCCCGAACGTAACAAGCTGATCGTTTCGGAAGTTGTGTTGGACCCGCCCAAAGCAGGCGAACTCCTCGTGCGTATACGCGCCGCGGGGGTCTGCCATTCGGACCTGCACACACTGAAAGGGGAATTGCGCACAATGCCGCCGTTGGTCCTGGGTCACGAGGGCGCGGGGATTGTGGAGGAGGTGGGGCCGGGCGTTACCCGCTTTGCCGTGGGCGACCGGGTACTGGTCAACTGGCTGCCTGCCTGCCATATCTGCACCCAATGCCAGCGCGGACGGCCCAACCTGTGCGAACGGTTGGCCTCCACCACCTATCAGGGCGCAATGATAGACGGCACTTCCCGCCTGCACTCGTTGGCCGGGGAGTCGGTGAAGCAGTATTTGAGCGCTTCCACAATGGCCGACTATGCGGTCATCCCGCAGGACGGTGCAGTGCTGTTACAGGAGGGCGTCCCCTTTGAGGTGGGCGCGGTCATCGGCTGTGCTGTGATTACGGGCGTGGGCGCGGTCATCAACACAGCCAAAGCCAGACCCGGCAGCAGCGCGGCCGTCATCGGCTGCGGCGGCATCGGGCTGAGCGCCATCCTGGGCTGTGTGGTGGCGGGCTGTCATACGATTGTGGCGGTGGATGTCTTTGAGGAGAAGCTGGCCTTTGCCCGGCAGATGGGGGCCACCCACACGATCAACGCCCGCAACGAAGAGCCTGTGAAAGCGCTCAAAGCCATCACTGGCGGCGGCCCCGACTATGCCTTTGATAGCGTAGGTTCTGCCCGCACCATTCCCCAGGCCCTCAATGCCGCAGGTCCGGCTGGGGTGGCTACGGTGATGGGGCTGCATTCCGCGCTGGAAGATGTGCCGATTTCCGCGGGCCAGCTTATCTTCCAGAACAAATCCCTGCTCGGCTCCTTTGCCGGTTCGGCCCGGCCCGACATCGACCTGCCCAACCTGCAACGGCTCTACCTGGCGGGCAAGCTGGACCTGGACAAACTGATCACCAAACGCTACCCCCTGGACGATATTGCCCTGGCTTTTGAAGATATGGAGGCGGGGAGGGTGGCTCGGGGCGTGCTGGTCTTCGATTGACAAACCCGTATTGTCTACGAACCAGCGAGGAACGAACGCACAAGCGTTAGTCGGTCGGCCAATCAACTGAAACGTGAGGTGCCGTCATGTGACGGCCAATCAACTGAAACGTGAAACGTGAGGTGCCGTCATGTGATCTCACGTCTTCACGTCTTCACGTCTTCACGTCTTCACGTCTTCACGTCTTCACG
>JAHDWH010000213.1 GCA_023384455.1 Caldilineaceae bacterium
GCTCGGCGGCCAGCACAGCCCCCGCACCAGAAGAACATCTGGTGATATTTACATTGGGGAACGAAAATTATGCGGTGAACATCGGGGATGTATGGGAGATCAATACGATGCAGAAGATCACCCACGTTCCCCGGGCCCCCCACTTTATCGAAGGTGTTATCAATCTGCGGGGAGAGATTATTCCTGTGATGGACCTGCGCAAACGATTGGGATTGGAGGTGCGGGCGCATGACCGCAACTCCCGGGTAATGGTTACCCAATCCTCGCGCAACCGTTTGGGGCTAATTGTGGATGGCGTGCAGGAGGTGGTCAAATTGCCCAGTTCGCTGGTCAAGCCTACTGCGGAACTGGGCGCGCTCATCGACGAAGAGTTTGTGCGGGGTGTGGCCCAGCGCAATGATCAACTCATTGTTCTGATTGACTTGCAGCGGTTGTTGAGGGATGAGGAAGAGGAAACAATCGAAATGATGGAATTGGCATAATGACTGGAAAGGTCACGGAATGAAAAATTATGACTTGACCAGCGATGAAGCCGGCGTCTTCTTTGAAGAGGCCAACGAGCTTTTGGAGTCGTTGGACCGGGACCTGGTGACAATAGAGCAGGAAGCCACCGATGAGTTGATTCATCGGATTTTTCGTTCGATTCACACATTGAAAGGTGCCGCGGGCAGCATCGGGCACGATCCTATGGCGTTGCTGGCCCACGCGGCAGAAACATTGCTGGAGAAGGTGCGCAATCACGAGATCGGTGTGTCTACGCAGATGGCGAACCTGCTCTTTCGCGTGGTGGGAAATCTTCGCATTTTCCTGACGGATGTGGCAGAAGATAGACCTGCGTCGGCACAAGTGGAAGAGGTAATCGAGCATCTGGGCAGGATGCTTATAACGGATGATCCGATTCCCGATCAGGCGCTGCCCCAACTGCCCCTCCTTTCCGATTCGGAATACGCTGCTGTGGAAGAGGGGCTGCAAAGCGGTCTGAGTCTGATGGTGATCTATGCAGAGGCGGATAGTACTGGCATTGCACCACTCGCCCGACTTCTCCAGATGTACATGCACATTGAGCAGATTGGGCAGATTGTTGTATCGACACCCAGCAGCGACGAATTGGAACGGGGCGAAGGGGCCAAGACGCTGGTGACCGTCGCGCTGACCGATCTTCAGAACGCTGAGATTGAGGCAGAGCTGTCCAGCATTTTCGAGATTTCCGTCCTGCGTATTGCCGACCTGTCCAATGTCAGCCATCTATTAATGCCTGTTTCGCAGGCCAAAGGGAAAGGGGAGGAAGATGAGGCCGATCAGAGCAGGCTTTTCGCAAAAGCCACAAAACCCTATCCTCGACCCAGAAGTGACGATACCGATCGCCCAATGAAAGGGGCGGCCAAACAGATGGGTGCTTCGTCGCGTACCATCCGCACCAGCGTAGAGCGGCTGGATAGCCTGATGAACCTGGCCGGCGAGTTGGTCACAGATCGCAACCGCCTTTTCCAGATTTATGAGGATTTGAGCCATCTGCTCAATGACGAGCAACTGGCAGTGCTGAATGACACCGTTACCCACCTGTCTGCCGTAACGGATCGAATTCATGACGAAGTGTTCAAAGCGCGTATGCAGCCGATTGAATATGTGTTTAACAAATTCCCCCGTTTCGTCCGACAGATTTGCCAGGAGGTGGGCAAAGAGGTCGAATTGAGAGTGACTGGTCAAGAGACAGAAGTCGACAGGACTGTTATAGAACAGATCGGCGATCCAATCCTGCATCTGGTGCGCAATGCCATCGATCACGGCATTGAAACAGTGGCCGACCGGTTGGCCGCGGGCAAAGAGGCCAGAGGACAGCTTGCATTGAGCGCCCGTTCCGAGGAAGGCAATATCATTGTATCGATTTCGGATGACGGCAAGGGGGTCGATGCGGAAAAGGTAAAACGCAAAGCCATATCCCTGCGGCTGATTACCGAAGAGCAGGCAAGCAGCCTGACCTATCACGAAGCGATTGATCTGATCTTTGCTCCTGGTTTAAGTACAGCAATAAAAATCAGCGATCTGTCAGGCCGGGGCGTGGGTATGGATGTGGTGCGCAATAACATTCAGCGGCTCAATGGGTCGGTGGTGGTCTATAGCACACCGGGGGTGGGCACGACCTTCGAGCTTCAGTTGCCCCTGACGCTGGCTATTATCCCCGCATTGCTGGTTGAGGTCTGCCAGCAGGTTTTCGCCCTGCCCTTGCCCAATGTGGTAGAGATTTTCAAGTTGGACCCGGAGAATGTGCATTATGTGCGGGGCAGGGAGACGACATATGTACGGGGAGAAGTGTTGCCGCTGGTTCGGCTGGAACACCTGTTTGCCTGGGAGATCGGCGCGGCCCAAAGCCAGGCAGAGGCCACCCCTGTAACCAAAACGGAGAGGGGAGTAAACCAGCAGGAAGCAGGTTATGTGGTCTCTGTTTCGTATCGGGAGATTCGGCTGGGGGTAATTGTTTCGGCTTTATTGGGCAAGCAGGATGTGGTCATCAAACCGCTTGGCTATCCGATCAACAATGTTCGTGGATTAACAGGGGCTACGCTGCTGGGGGATGGCAGGATTGGCCTGATTGCCGACATTGCGGCGCTTGTCTCGTTGTCGCTGGAATTAAAGGCGCTGGTATCACAGACAGAACGGGTGGGCAGCTCCTTTGCTACCCGTCCCGTTGGGCAGTAGAACGCATACGGTTTTCGGATATTTTTTATACTGATCAAGAAGATCGTGGAATCTGTAGGTGCGGTTTGTAACCGCATCTCTCCGGGTGAAAGTGAAAGTGCGGTTACAAACCGCACCTACGTTTTATCATCTCGTTGATCAGTACAGTTTCCGGATATTTGCTACAGACCCGAGAGATTGGATCTTTCTTAGTGTCGTAATGCAGAGGAGCGTACGATGTCGCACAAAATTCTCATTGTTGACGACGCCAAGTTCATGCGGGTGCGCTGTGCGCGCATTCTGACGGACAGGGGCTTTTCCGTCGTCGAAGCAGAAAATGGAGTAGAGGCCATTGAGAAGTACCAGAATGAGGCGCCCGACGCGGTACTGATGGACATCAGTATGCCAGAGATGGACGGTCTGAATGCGTTGCGGGCGATTCGAGAGTTGGACCCGACGGCTCGGGTGGCGATGTTGACGGCTATGGGCCAGCAGAATGTGGTGATAGAGGCCATTAAGGCTGGGGCCAGGGATTTCATTGTCAAGCCATTTGAGCCGGACCGGGTACTGAAATCCCTCTCAAAACTATTGATGTAGCGATACCGAACAGCCAGAGGACAAAGGGAAAGATGATTCAACAGGACTATTCCATCACTGGATCTCTGCTGGCAAAGAAGTCCCCATTAAAAGAAAAAACGATCCGGGTTGTCACAATAGACGATTCGGCATTAATTCGGCTCACCCTGAATCGTTATCTGAACCAGTTTGCCGATATTGAAGTTGTGGGACAGGCAAACAACGGCCAGGAAATGTTAACACTGGTGGAAGAGTTGCGTCCTGATGTCGTTGTGCTGGATGTGGAAATGCCTGTGATGAATGGGTTGGAAGCGTTGGGACGACTGATGTGCGTCCGCCCGCTGCCGGTGATTATGCTAAGCAATCTGACCTGGAGTGGAGCGGAAGTAACCTTGCAGGCGCTGGAACTGGGCGCAGTTGACTTTGTGGTCAAGCCCCAGCCAGGCGTCACAATGGCGGAGACTGTCGATATTCTCGTGCAGAAGATCCGACACGTCGCGCAGGCGCGGGTAACTTTTCGTCACCGGGAGGTGGAGGAATCAGCGGAAAAAAGAAATAAGATTCAGGATGGCGGGAACAACGCATTTTTTTTACCCAAACGGATTGCCCCATTACAGGCCACGGATACCCTGCTGGCTGTGGCCAGTTCCACCGGGGGGCCGTCGGCGCTCACCGATTTTTTGGCTGCCATTCCGCCAGGTCTGCCTATCGCTGGTGTGATTGTTCAGCATATGCCCGTGGGTTTTACGACTATTTTGGGGCAGCGTCTCAACCGCAACAGCAGCTATAAAATTCTGGAAGCCGCTCAAGGCTCCCGGTTGATGCGTGGACAATTTCTGATTGCGCCAGGCGGTTATCATTTGACATTCGACAACCAGGGGGTTGCAGCGCTGAATGAAGGAACGCCGGTCAACGGTGTGCGCCCCGCGGCAGATGTGACCTTTCGCAGTCTGGCCCGGACCTTTGGCGGACAGACTACGGTTGTCATTCTGACAGGAATGGGCAGCGATGGGTTGAGCGGAGCGCTGGAAATTCATAAATTTGGAGGAAAAGTCGTTGCCCAGGATGAAAAAAGCTCCATTGTCTATGGGATGCCGCGCCAGGTTGTCGAAGCCAATTTGACTGAATATGTAGCTACACCCGCGTTACTGGGTGCCTTCCTGGCAGAACGAGCGCGCCAATGAAGGCCCAAACAAATAAAAAGGATACACAGCCAAAAAGTGTGTTCAAAATGACCAATTGGGGGAGCGAAAAAGGGCCAATGAGCAGCCCAGGCAACCCTAATTCGGATGCGGAGCGCTGGCATATAGATGACAACGATTATTTGATTTTGCGGGATACGGTGCTCGAACTGGCATCTATCGATCTGCTTTGCTATCGCACACAGCAGATGGAGCGCAGACTGACCACCTATCTGGAGCGGAGCAGCTATACAGATTGGCGAGGCTATGCCCATTCTCTCTATGCCCGGCCCGAAGAGTTGCAGCGCTTCATTGAATTTATGACAATCAATGTCTCCTCCTTTTATCGGGATGCGGACAAATGGGACTCGATGGCCGATGCAGTCCTGCCCGACGTTCTTGAAAGAACAGCCCCCCGGGGGGTTCAGGCATGGAGTATAGGCTGCTCTATCGGGGCCGAGCCTTACACCCTGGCAATGCTCCTGAAAGAGCTGGCTCCCGAACGGCGCCACAGAATCTATGCCGGAGACATCGACCAGAGTGTATTGGACCGGGCCCGGGCAGCCGGCCCCTACACAGCCAACGATCTACGGGAAATGCCCAGCAAATTTCTGGAAAAGTATATGACCCCCCAGAATGGCAATCAACATCATGTGTGCGGCGAGATTCGGAATTTTGTGACCTTTGAACGGTTTGACCTGCTTCAGAATAAACCGGAGCGTCTCTACGATCTGGTGGTCTGTCGCAATTTGGTTATCTACTTTCCGCCAGCCATCAAAGAGCGTGTGTTCCGGGGGCTGATGCAGGCATTGAGACCGGGGGGCATTCTGTTTATCGGCAGCACGGAAACCATTACGAATTACCGACAATATGGATTTGAGTATTGCGCACCCTCTTTTTACCGGCGGGCGCTCTGATCGGCCATTGAACGTTCTGTACGGATGAGATTACGCGAGGAGAAGCCGCAGTGAGCGTGAATTTTATGAATCCTTTCTTGAAAGCTGCGACATCTGTGCTGGCCGCCGAGGTGGGTGCCCACGTTGACAGAGGCGCGGTCTCTTTAGAGAGCAATTGCTACACACCTCAGGATGTCACTGTGCTGCTGAGTGTGATTGGCGATATTCAGGGAATTGTTCTGTATAGTATGGATATCGGCATGGCCTTGGCAATGGTCTCGCAGATGCTGGGCGAAGAGCAGGCAGAATTTGATGAGCTGGCCCAGAGCGGCATTGCCGAAATGGGCAATGTGATTACCGGCGTTGTCACCTCCTATCTGGCCGAAGCGGGCTATCGCTGCTCTATCTCTGTCCCCACCCTTGTCATTGGCAAAGGGACGATGCTCTCTACCCTGGATTTCAAACGGATGGTGATTCCCCTGATCACGGAATTGGGGCATATGTCAATCCACATTGCTTTGCGCGAAACAGGCGGACACGCGATGTCAGGGTTACGCAGGGGGGGAGCCGCGGCCACACTGTGACGCAACTGCTTACCCCTTCCCAACCTCCCCCACTTTGGGGGAGGAGTCGATCCACTTCCCTCCCTGGAATGGGGTGGGGTAGGGTGGGGTGGCTTACCCCTTCCCAACCTCCCCCACTTTGGGAGAGGAGTCGATCCACTTTCCTCCCTGGAATGGGGAGGGGTAGGGTGGGGTGGCTGACATTTATACCAGCAGACAAGTCCGGCACAGCTTTCCTGCCGGACTTTTGTTTTTCCTCAAACTGATGCCTTACCAGAAGTACCCCACAAATTCAGGACTATTGTCCCATAATCAACACGTAAAAGCTCTGTTATCCTCACCAGCAGGAATGACTGTTGATTGGAATGGGCTGAGGGTACTTCGTTCTAATATGACTATTGTCCCATAATCAACACGTAACTTTTTTGTTATCATCATAACTGGATAGCAAGACCGCCCGACCCAAAGCACTTATCCTCATTTTTTTCAGGAGACGATTTCCAATGGCCCGATTACTTGTCATCTCCAGCGATGCCAAAGATTTCCACTTTGTGCAGGCCGCCGTGATTGGCGAATCCCATTACGTAAGTCATACGGGCAGCGGTCTGCAGGGGGTGAAGCTGGCCCAGGAAACTATGCCGGATATCGTCTTTATTTCGGACAGAGCCGAGGACCTGGACGGGCTGAGCCTCTGCGAATACTTGCGCCACAATCTGCAACTGCCCTCTTTGCTGGTCCTGTTGCAGGAAGATCAAAGCTCCGAAAGCCGGGTGGCCGCCTACAAGGCCGGAGCGGATGACATTGTGGCAAAACCTATGAATCTGACCGAAATGCACCTGCGCCTGCGGGCGCTGATGCGCCGGGTACCCCACGCCGAACCCCTGCAGGATCGGGTTTCCGTCGGCTGCCTGACACTGGATCGCACAGCCTGTATGGTCTATGTCAAGAATCGCTCGATCCAACTGACCCCCAGCGAATTCAACCTTCTCAACCATATGATGAGCAGTCCCGGACGCATTTTCAGCTCCGAAGATCTGCTGCGGGATGTATGGAATTACTACCCCGGCACGGGTGATCCGGCGATTGTGCGTATGCAGGTGATGAAGTTACGCCACAAAATCGAGCAGGACCCCAGCAACCCCAGTTTTTTGCAGACGGTCTATCGCCACGGCTATCGTCTGGTGGGCAGCCTGGAGAACCAGCGCTGACAGTCGATGCTTTGCAAGACAAAACAGCCCGACCGGTCAAGTCCCCCACTGACCGGTCTCTGTTTGTAAAGAGCCTCTTCTCCCTGGTTACGCACCTTTTACGGCGAACATACTGTCCAGGAATGAACATTCTCTTTGATGGAAGTTATAGTGGGTTCACGACCAATCAATCGTACCCATTCGGTGATTCGGGTGCGTCGCACCTGAGCAGTAACCCCATTCGTACGAATTCCAAAGGTGGCAACCTGTGATCTCTGTGACCCGACTCGATGGACGCGAGTTTACGCTGAATGCGGATTTGATTGAGATTATCGAATCCAATCCGGATACCTTCGTACGCCTGCTCAACGGAAACAGCTTTGTGGTGCGCGAATCCAGAACTGAAGTGGTGGGGCGGATTGTCGCATTCCGGCGCAGGATTTTTCAGTGTGGAATGCGTCCCGCCGTCGAGAACCAGCCGTTGTCGGAAGCGACAAAGTGAGGTATAGGCAACAATGAATCCCTTAGCCCTCGGTGGTCTGCTGATTGCCTTTGGTGGTATCGTCTTTGTGATTATCGTGGCCGGGAGCAGCCCGGCTGCTCTGTGGGACCTCTCCTCCTTTGTCCTGGTATTGGGCGGCACCGTCGGAATTACGATGATGACCCTGCCCTCGGAGGATGTGATTATCGCGCTCAAACTGATGGGCAAGGCCTTTGCCAACGCCGATGCCAAATATCAGGATACGATCAATCTCTTTGTCGAGCTGGCTGAACAGGCCCGCAAGGATGGGCTGCTCAGCCTGGAGGAGCGCATCTCGCGCATCGACAATCCCTTTATTCAGAAGGGAATGCAGTTACTGGTTGACGGCACAGACCCCAATCTGATCCGGGAGATGCTGGAGATGGACATTGAACAGCTCTCCAATCGCCACGCCAAACGCTATGGCGTGCTGGAGCTGATGGGTGGCTATGCACCCACAATGGGTATGTTGGGAACGGTTATCGGTATTATCTTCACCCTTGCCAATCTGACCACACCCGATGAGATCGGCGCAAAAGTGGCTATCGCCTTCATTACAACCCTCTATGGCGCGCTCTTTGCCAACTTCCTCTTTCTGCCCATCGGTGGCCGGCTAAAGCAGATCAGCAAGCTGGAAGTATCCGAGCGGGAACTGGCCCTGGAAGGTATGCTGGCTGTGCAGGCCGGCGACAACCCCCAGATCGTCAAACAGAAGCTGGAAGCCTTCCTGCCCGTGGGCGCACGCAACAGACCGGCCGGCGAGAAGTAGGCCAGACAACAGAAAAGAGACGGCAATGGGTCGCAAACCGCAGGTAATCAAAGAGTTCGATACATCCAAACGCTGGCTGGAAACTTTCTCCGACCTGATGTCCCTGCTGTTGGTCTTCTTTATCCTGCTCTTTGCCTTTGGTCAGGCCGACCTGGAGCGCTTTCGCCTTCTCTCCGGCAGTTTGCGGGCAGCCTTTAGCGGGGTGGATGTCTTTTCCGGTGGCCTGGGCTTTGGCGAAGGTTTTGATTCTACAGGAAACCAGGAAGCCAACGCCAATATGCTCAACCTGGGCGCGCTCCCCACCCGGGACAAGACTTTTCAGAAAGTGGCAAATGAGATCAACCAGCACGCGTTGACCAATCAGTTGGAAGATCAGATCGCAATCAATATCGGTAAGGAAGGCATATACATCAGCCTTTCCAGCGCGCTGCTCTATCCATCGGGCAGCACAGAGCTGGGCGAAAGTGGTAAGCAGACATTACTTACTATTGCAAACCTGCTCAATGAGCTGCCCAACAATATCCGGGTGGAAGCCCACACAGACGATACAGCCACAGGCAGCCCGATTTATGCTACCAACTGGGATTTGTCGTCGGCCAGGGCGGTCTCTGTTGTGCGCTTTCTGGCCGACAACGGCGCTGTGGATCCCCAGCGTATGTCAGCCGTGGGTCTGGCCGAGTATCACCCGCTCTACCCAAACGACACACCCGAACACCGCCGCCTGAACCGCCGAGCCGATATTTTGATTCTCTATCCGCCCGAAGAAGAAGCGCCGATCATCGATCTGGGCTTCCCTTCGGCCAGCCCCTAGCCCTCTGTCAAGCCAGAACCGGCTTCTGTCTGCGATAACTGTTCAGCCACCCCACCCTACCCCTCTCCATTTCAGGGAAGGAACCGGATCGACTCCTCCCCCACAGTGGGGGAGGTTGGGTGGGGGTGAGCAGTTACTGCCTGCGAGAGCCACAAGTGCCACGTACTTTTCAAAGGAAGAGCAATGAGCGCAGTTATGGGAATTCTTAAAAAGATACTGGTGCCAATTGTAGCCGTGCTTGTCACTGTCGGTCTGGGCATTGGCCTGCTCCTCAGCGGGCTGTTGCCCTTCTCGATCCAACTGAGCAACGGCGATGACCCGACAGCAGAGAGCGGTGTCTCGGCCGCGCCGGCCACCGCCCAGGTCGCCGAAAATTTTGGCTACTACCAGGTGCCCGAACAATTCGCAATGGTGGGCGGCATCTATTACGAGACCGGGCAACGCATTGTCAATTTGGCCGATCCCGGCGGCTATCGCTATCTGCGGGTTGCCATTGTGCTGGAATTTCTGCCCGATGCGCCCGACTACTACAGTCTGCAAGACGATAAACTGGCTGCGGCCCAGGACACCTTCCGGGTCAGTGTCGACCGCCAGCGCCCGCTGATCGATGATGTGATTCTGAATGTTCTGACCAGCAAAAAATTCGACGAGATTTTTACAGTGGAAGGCAAAGAGCAGTTGCGGGCACAACTGCGGGAAGAATTGAACCGGCGTATGCCCAATCGCCACGTCCAGCGGGTGATGATTACAGATTTTGTCGTACAATAGCCCCCGTACCCATCTGCCGTGGAGCACACCGTGACCGATGCATTGGCCGGGAGTCTGCTAAGTCAAGACGAAGTTGATTCCATAATGGGGATATTTGCCGACGCGCCGGAGGAGATCGATATATCCCCGGTAAGTCGGCTGGATGTTACCACGGACCTGGTACGCCGCTACGACTTTCACCAGCCGGACCGCTTCAGCAAAGAGCATCTGCGCACCCTGCGGATGATCCACGAGAACCTGGCCCGTCGGCTCTCGTTACAGCTTTCTACAAAGCTGCGCACCTCTGTAGATGTAAAACTGGCCTATATCGAAACCGGCCCCTATGTCAACTTTGTCCACATCCTTTCCAGCACGCCCAGCGCCATGCACCTGATCAGTATGAAACCCTTGCCCGGTCGCTTTCTTCTCCAATATGACAACCGACTGGGGGATATGCTGGTAGACCGTCTGCTGGGCGGGGGCGGACTGCCCAGCAATAACGAGGAGCGGGAGCTGACCGATCTGGAGATGGACCTGCTCACTTCGGTGAGCGACGATGTGATGAACGCGATCCGGGATTCCTGGCTGGGCACCGTCGAGCTTACCTGCAAATTGGAGGAGATGCTCACCAATCCCTATTTCGTCCAGGTCGCCCTGCCTTCGGACACCTGTGCCTGGATATCCTTCGAGATGACCGTCAACGGCCACGGCGCTGCGCTCAATTTTTGTATCCCCGCCTCGGTGCTGAAACCGGTCACGCCCAAACTCAGCCCCCAGGCCTGGATTGCAGGCACGGGCCAGCAGAACGACGAAGAAGACCTGGGCGTTGTGCGCCGCCACATACGCCGCCACGTGGAAAATATGGACGTGGAACTGACCGCACTGCTGGAAGGGGGCGATCTGCTCCTCTCGGAGTTGATGGCGTTGGAGGTTGGCGATGTGATTCCTCTGCAACGCCACATCAGCGAAAAAGTGATTTTGACGATGCAGGAAAAGGAAAAATTGCACGGCCATCTGGGCACCCACCGGGGCAAAATGGCTGTGGAGGTCACCGATGTTATCGACCAGGACGAAGTGGAATTCACTTAGGGCTTGTCAAAGAATAACTTCCCGTTTTGGTGCGTCGCACTGTCCAGA
>JAHDWH010000214.1 GCA_023384455.1 Caldilineaceae bacterium
TGGTCGGCGTCTGGGACGGCGTGGGCGTGATGGTCGGCGTCTGGGACGGCGTGGGCGTGATGGTCAGCGTCTGGGACGGCGTGGGCGTGATGGTCGGCGTCTGGGACGGCGTGGGCGTGATGGTCGGCGTCTGGGACGGCGTGGGTGTGATGGTCAGCGTCCGGGACGGCGTGGGTGTGATGGTCGGCGTCTGGGACGGCGTGGGTGTCGATGTGGGTGCGTTGACCAGAATTGTCGTCGTATAGTCGTTGTAGCCGCCATCTTTGTCGGCAATGCGCGCCTGCACCAGACGGCTGGTGACGCCGGTCAGATAGCTGGCGGGCACAGTGGCTGTGGCGTTGCTGCTGGCTGTGACTTCAAAAGTGCCGTCGTTGTTGAAGTCGTAGCTGTAGACAAAGCCTGCTTTCGTATCCGCCCCGGAGGGATCGCTCTGGTTGCTGAAGCTGACCAGCGCGGTCTGGCCGTCGTTGACCGGGCCGTCGTTGGAGAGAGCGGCAGTCGGTGCGACATTCTGCCACTGCACAGTCGCACTGGCCGAGACCGGGCTGGTCTGGCTGCTGGTGACGGTGGCAGTGTTGACAACCGTCAGGGGGCCGTCGTCCTGGCTGATGGGATAGGTGTAGGTCACCCGCGCGCCCACGGCCAGAGAGATATTGGACGCTAGCGCCCCGGCCACTGTGTCGTCCACATTCACCCCCGTGGCTGTGGACGCGCCGGTGTTGGAGACCACAACCGTATAGGTGATCGTCCCGGCTTCATAGGGCAGCAGATTGTCCACCGATTTGTGGATGGCAAGCACAGGCGCGCTGGGCACGGCAAAGGCCGCGCTGCTGCTGTTGTTGGTCGTCGTGTAGTCGTTGGATGCGCTGATGGTGGCGGTGTTGGTAATCGTCGTGCCATAGAGACCGCTGCCTGTGCCCAGGCTGGCCGTGACAGTAATCGTTCCGCTTTCATCCGGCCACAGATTCGCCACCTGCCAGGTGTAGGGATAGGTGCTGGTCTGGGTGATGGGGACGCCGCTGCTCAGGACGCCGGTAGCCGTTACATCGCTGGGCAGGGCATCGGTCACAGTGACGCCGGTGGCGATGCCGTTGCCGCTGTTGGTGAAATGGAGGGTGTAGGTCAGGGCCTGGCCCGGCTCCACCAGTGTGGGCCAGACGGCTTTGCTGATAGTGACATCGGCGAAATCGTCGTTGAGAATCGTGCCGCTCCCCTGGCCGTCCGTCACAAAGAGCGTCTGCCCGTTGCCGGATAGACCGGTCAAATTGAGATCGAACGTCTCATCCGCCTCTACGTAGAGGTCACCGTTGACGGTCACTGTGAGCGAACGGCTGCCGGCCAGATTGGCCGGGAAGGTGAGGACGCCGCTCTCCGGGTTGTAGTCGTTGTCGCTGACCAGTGCTGTGTTGTCGGCTGTCTGGTAGAACACAGAGACTTCGCTGTCCACCGGGTTGGTCAGGGTGACTGTGAAGACGAAATCCGTCGTCCCACTCTGCCCTTCATAGCGTGTCACATCGCTGACAGTGACCCCCGCGGCGTCGTCATCGACGATTGTGCCCGTGGCGCTGGCCGGTGTGCCCACCCCATAGCCTGGGCCGCCAGTGATAGTCAGAATGACCGTCTCGGCGATTTCGGCCAGATTGTCAGCCGTCGGGTCCACCACAACCGTGGCGGTGCTGCTGCCAGCCGGAATTGTGACTGTACCGTTGGCCGCGCCAAAGGGAGCCGTGTAGTCCGTGCCAAAGGTAGCCGTGCCGCCAACGCTGAAGTTGACGGTCAACGGAGCGGCTGTCGGCCCGGTGCGGGTGAAGGTGTACGTGAGATGCACTGCCCCGTCCTCGGCCACACTGGGCGGCGCCACGCCGATGGTGACGCCCACCACATCAAAGGCCGCGCTGGCCGCGTTGTTGCCCGCGAAGCTGTCGTTGGCCGCGCTGATCTCCGCTGTATTGTCAATGGTTGTGCCCAGCAGGGCCGCGGATGTGCTGACCACACCGGTCACAGTCAGATAACCCGTTGCGCCCACCGGCGCAGAATCCACCTGCCAGGTGTAGGGGGAAGCGCCGGTCTGGATGAAGGCGAGGCCGCTGCTGATGACGGAAGTGACCGTCACACCGGCTGGGATGGTGTCGGTGACGACGACCCCCAGGACCGGGTCGGTTGTGCCCCCCGCGCTGATGACGAGGGTGAAGGTAATCGTCTCCCCCGTGCCCACTGTGGCGGGCCAGACGGACTTGGCGATGCCCGCATCTGCGGACTGCATCTCCACCGCGCCCACATCACAGCGGTTGGCATAGAGATCGGGCCGGACAAAATCCCGCTGATCGTTGACGAGCGGGTCGCCGAAGTTGTCCAGACAGTCGCTGGGATCACCCCGGTTGAGCGCGGGGGAACCGTTGCCCAGTGCGTGGGTATAGGTCGGCTCGCCGGAAGCTATCGTCGGCCCGCCGTTGTTCTGCAGGGGGCCAAGCACCGGGTCCAGCGGCGCGGCGCTGCTGCCGACCTGATCGCCGCCCACACCGTCGGTAAAGCTGCCGCCGTCGCCCGTGTTGTCGCCGATGAGGTTATAGCCACCGCTGACGAATTGACCGGAGAGATCCGGTTCTTTTTGGGCAGGGGAGTCGTCGACGTTCCTGGCAATAATCGAATTGTAAACATTCGCTTCGCCCGACACGCCGCCGCCGTCGCCGCTCTCGTCCCCATTGGCATCGGCCACATTGCCGGTGATCGTCACATTGAATAACGTTAGCGCGCCGCCACTGGCAAAACCGCCACCGCTCTGATTGGTGCGGTTGTGGCTGATCGTCGAATTGACCAGCACGACAGTCGGGAAGCCATCGTCACCGGTGGCTTGCATCCCGCCACCGTTGTTGTTGCTGATGTTATAGGCGATGGTGCTCCCCACAACCAGCGCGTTCAGGTCCTGACCGCCCGAATTCCACTCAATTCCACCGGCGGAATTGGTGGCTGTGTTGCTCAACACTTCGCTGCGAAGGATCGAGTAGGTGCGGAGCGAGCCATTCGGTCGCGCGCTCAGACCAGCGCCGCTGTTGGCGCTGTTGCCGGTGATCGACGAAGTTTCAATCGTTGCGTCGTTGCTGGCGCTGATGCCGCCACCGCTGAAAGCAGCAGAATTGGCGAATACCCGCGTGCCAGCCATCCACAGTGGCCCGCTGGCGAAGAGGCCGCCGCCGTCGGCCCCTGCGGTATTGGAGTAGACAGCGCTGTCGGCAATCGTCAACGCCCCGTCGTTGCCAATGCCACCCCCATCGCCGCCGGAGTCGGATGCGCGTATGGATTGATTGCTGTAGATCGCGCTTGATGTGATGGAGAGCAGGCCCTCGTTATAGATGCCGCCGCCGCTCCCCATTCGCACGGAATTGCTGAAGACCGAACTGGCGGTCATTGTCAGCGTGCCGCTGTTGTAGACGCCCGCGCCATTGCCGGGGCTGGCCCCGTTCTCAAAGACCCACACCCCATCCAATGTCAGCTCGCCGGCGTTGTAGATACCTGCGCCGGATGCCTCGCTGGTGGCGCCACCGGTTACGCCGATGCCGTCGATAGCCACCACCGCGTCGGCCAGAATGCGGAAGACCCGCTGGGTTGTGCCGCCGCTGACGGTAATCAGGCTGGCTCCTGGCCCGTCAATCGTCAGATTTTTGCCGATGACGATTGTGCCGTCCGGGCTGATATCGATGGTGCTGCCGTGGAGGGTCGGATTGAAATCGATTGTGCCATTGGGACAGACATCCGCCACTGCCTGGCGCAGAGTGCCACTGCCGGTGGAATTGGTGTTCTGCACCGTCACCGTATCGCTACAGACGCTGAGCACCACATCGTTGCTCCCCGCTCCGCCGCTGTAGTTGACGATGAATTTGGAGCCGCCCAGGGCCAAGACGCTGCCCTGGGGCAGACCGGCGAACTCACCGGCGACGACACTGCTCGCCTCCGCGTTGTCGATAATCGTAAAGCTGTTGCCCAGGACGGGTGTAAAGCCGTTGATCAGCCCCACATCCAGGGTGGCGTCGCCCAGTGTGACCGTGCGATTGGCCCCCGTCACCTGCAACTGGTCGTACTCTGTGCCCGGGGTCAGCCCGCCGATCTCCACACTGAAGGTATCCGTCGCGCCCAGGGTCACATTGCCGTTGACCACCAGCAGCCCCGGCGACGCGCCCGGTGCCAGCGTGCCGTCGATAGTCAGATTGCCGGTGACATTCGGGCTGTGGGACTGGCTGTTCTTGACAGTGCCAACCAGATGGACCGCGCTGCTGCCCGCGTCCAGATGGCCGACCAGATCGATGACGCCGGTGGTGCTGATGAGGATGGAACTGATCAGCCCGATGCCCCGCCGGGCCACCACCTGGCCGTCCACCACCAGTTCCAGCAGGTCGCCGTTGCGCTGGACGGTTATGTCCTCGCCGCCGGGCGCAGTGTAGACCACAGCCCCGGCCACCACCTGTAGATCGGCGCGGCTGCTGTTGTTCGTCCCGGTGATGTCGTTGGATGCGGTGATGCTCGCCGTATTGCCCACTGTCACCGGCGCAACAAATGTATCGGTCAGCGTCCCCGTCAGGGTGATGACGCCCCCCGCGCCCACAGTCAGATCGCTCACCGCCCAGGCGAAGTCAGGCGCGCCGGATGTCTGGGTGATGAGTACGCCACTGCTTGCTGTCCACTGCTCACTGCTCACTGCCACACTCACCGGCACGCTGTCCGTCAGCAGCACACCCACAGCCGTCGTCGGCCCGGTGTTGGTGAAGCGCAGGGTGTAGGTGATGGCCTGGCCGGGCACAACCGCATCCGGCGCAACCCATTTGGTCACCCCCACATCGCTGGACAGGAACTCATACGCCCCCATATCCACCCGCCCGTTTACGAAACGGGGGTTGCCCGCCAAATCCGTAGTCAGGCTGATGGCCCCGTTATCGCCTGCGTCGATGGCCGGGGAGTTGTCCTGCAAGCGCAGGTTGCCGGCGGCCGCGTTCACAAAGCGGGGGTCGGCGGCGATGTTGTCGCCGCCGTCGGTCACGGCGCTGTTGTCATTGTAGATGCCGCTGCCGTCCCAGCCCCCCTCCACCAGGCTATAGCGGATGGTCGGGTTGGCATCGCTGTTATACAACTGGCTGCCGATGGGGGCGCTGTTGCCCCACAGGATGACGTTGGTCAGTGCCGGACTGCTCACGCCGCCGTTGCCAAAGTTGAACATCGCCCCGCCAAAGCCGTTGGCCGAGTTGCCGCTGAAGCTGACGTTGGTCAGTGCCGGGCTGCTCACGCCGCCGCTGTTGCCATTGTTGACCATCGCCCCGCCGTTGTTGGCCTGGTTGCCGCTGAAGCTGACATTGGTCAGTGCCGGGCTGCTCACGCCGCCGTTGCCAAAGTTGTACATCGCCCCGCCAAAGCCGTTGGCCGAGTTGCCGCTGAAGCTGACGTTGGTCAGTGCCGGGCTGCTCACGCCGCCGCTGTTGCTAACGTTGTACATCGCCCCGCCACTGTTGCCCGAGTTGCCGCTGAAGCTGACGTTGGTCAGCACCGGGCTGCTCACGCCGTTGAGGCCACCGTTGTACATCGCCCCGCCGCCGCTGTTGGCCGAGTTGCCGCTGAAGCTGACATTGCTCAGCGTCGGGCTGCTCACGCCGCTGCTGCTGCCACGGTTGTACATCGCCCCGCCCCAGTCATTGGCCCGGTTGCCGCTGAAGCTGAGATTGTTGAGTGTCGGGCTGCACTGCTTGCTGCTGCCGTTCCCGGCGCAGTAGAGACCGCCACCCACGTTATTGGGAGTAGGGCTGCCGTCGGCCAACCCGGCGGTGATGGTGAAGCCGTCGATGACTGTGCTGCCGGTGATGACCGTCGTCCCCGTGCCGTCCAGATAGAGGACGTGGTAGCTGTTGTTGCCTGCGATGTGGGCGGTAGTCGTTACCACGCCGCTGGCGGTTGTCGTGTCGTTGTGGTCGATGTCGCCGCTGAGGACGGTAAGATTGGCCGTCCAGTCCCGCTGGCTGCGCTGGCTTTCCGTCCCCGCAAAACCGCCGTAGAGGGCCACCCCCGGCGGCAGGTTGAAGCTGTCGCTGCGGGCCGCGCCGGGTTTGTAGACCCCCTCCGCCACCCAGATTTCATCGCCGCTGATGACGTAGGCCAGGGCGTCCTGCACGTTGGTGAAGGCATCGGCCCAGGAGATGCCTGTAGCCGCGCCGGTGGCGTCCCTATCCACGTAGACGACGCTGTTGAGGCGTACAAGGACAGTGTCGCTGTTACTGCTGTTGTTGCTCTCGTTGCTTTCCCCAACGCTGTTGTTGGGGTCCACGCTGGCGCTGCCGCCGCTGGGATTGGTGAAGCTGCCCGGCACAGCGGGCGTGGCCGTCACATTCACCCGGAAGCTGCCCCCCGGGGCGATGGAAACCGGGCCGCTGGCCGCGCAGACGACCGTAGCGCCGCTCAGCACGCAGTTGACGCTCCCTGCGACGCCGGACGCATTCGAGACCGACGGCGCGCCGTAGCTGATGCCGGCGCTGGGCATCGGATCGCTGTAGAGGGTCTGGCCATTGCCGAATTGGGCCGGGCCGTCGCCCCCGTTACTGATCGTCGAGCGCCATTCCCACGAATTGCCCGGCGATGTGACACCACCCACGCTGTTGGTCTTGCTCACGGTCAGATCGGGCAGGGTGTTGGTCAGGTTGAAGGCAACTGGCCCGGTTGATCCCCGGGTGTCTGCGCTGACCGTGTAACTGCCGGCCGTACCGTTGGCGTTGGCCCCGGCGTTGGCCTGCCCCCTGGCGACTGCGCCGATCCGGGCCGAACTGGGCGTCAGGCCGGCGCTGGCCCCGCTGGCAGGGGGCGTAAAGGTGACCCAACCGTCGTCCACAGGCTCGCCCGCAGCATTCGGGGCCACGGAGACGACAAGCGGGTCGCGAAAGTTGACCGAAACCAGAGTACTCTGGTTGTCGCCCCCGCTCTTGGCGAGGGCGAAGCCCCGGCTCTCGAAAGCGCCGATATCAGTGGTGGTCTGCTGGGGGCGGGCGATGCCCCGCTGGTCTGTGTCTGGCGCGCCACTGTTTGTGCCTGCGTTGATGGCCGGGCTGCCGGGCAGCAGCGCGTAGCTTTGCAGCGCGGCAACCGACGCGCCATACGTCCCCAGAGGGGGCAGCAGGGGGTCGATGGGGCTGCCGCTGGAACCCACCTGATTGCTGTTGCTGCCGTCGGTCATGCCGCTCATCCCAGTGCCATCGCCGATGAGGTTGAAGGAGCTACTGCCCGACAGGCTGCCGTTCACGTCGTCCCCGCTGTCGTCTGTCCCTCTGAAATTGTTGGCAACCAGTGTGTTGGTGAGGGTTAGGGAAGCACTGCCGCTGCGATGGATACCACCGCCCACACCGGTGGTGGTGTTGTTGCTGTCGGCCTGGTTATCGGCAATGGTGACATTGGTCAGGGCCGTCGTCGCCGTGCCCAGGGTAAAAAAACCACCCCCGTCGCCTGTAGACGAATTGCCCGCAATCGTGGCGTTGGTGACGCTCAGGCTGCCCGCTTCCGCAGCCAGGCCGCCCCCGGCCGGTGTGCCGCTCCCCCCAGAGACGCTGTTGTTGGCAATCAACACCCGGCTGAGGGTGGTGGACTGGGAATTGGCAACGGCAACACCACCGCCCCGGGGCGATACCGTTCCGTTGTTCAGCGCCTGGTTGCCCGTAATCACCGAATCGGTGATGGTAACGATCTGATCCCCGCCGCTGTTGGCCGCCAGACCGCCGCCAGAGCCGCGGCCAGTGTTGCCCGTGATGGCGGAAGTGTCGATGGCGACAGCCGGTGTGGCAGCGCCGTCACTGTCGTCCTGGTTGGTGATGCGGATATTGACGCCGCCGCCCTGCGCGCCCACGCCCCCAGTGCCCAGGGTCTGGTTGTTGGAAAAGGTGGAGCCGGTAATGGTCACACGGGCGTTGTCGCCGAAGAGATTCACCCCGCCGCCCCAATAGGTGGACGTGTTGTTGGTGAATTGGGTGTTGAGAATCGTGACGGTGCTGGTGGCCGGGGCCACTTCGTCGATGTTCATCCCGCCGCCGTAGCCGTCGGTGGTTGTATTGTCCGCGACGACGCTATCGGAAATCGAGAAGCTGGAGCCGCTGTTGCCCGTGCCGCAGAAGTCCAGACCGCCGCCGGTGAAGCTGAAATCAGCCGCGCCGAAGGGCTGGCTGTTGCGCCCATAGCGGATGGTGACGCCAGAGACGGCAAAGGCCAGGGGTGTGGCGCAGAGGGGGTTGAAGGCGAAAACTTTGTCGATGCCGTTGGCCGCGGTTGTGCCCGCCTGGATGATTGTATTGCCTGCGCCGTTACCGGTGAGGGTCAGGCTGTCCAGCACGTCCAGATCGCCGGTGGCGTTGGCGTCTTCGTTGGCCCCGCCCGCATTCGCAAGCGTAAGGGTGAAGGGCGTGCCGTCGGTGCTGGCGTCGAAGGTGATGACATCCGGGCCGGGGGTGGCGTTCGCCTTGCTGATAGCCCCCCGCAGGCTGCAATCGTTGGCCGCCGGGCTGCACACCTGGGCCGCCGGGTCATTGGTGTCGTCCGTCCGATCCACCACAAATGTCGCGGCCAGGGCTGGTTTGGGCAGCAGACTGGGCGCGACGAGATTGCCCAGAATGACCGCCACAAAGAGCCAAATCCCCAGGCGCGCGCGTCCCTGGTTGCGCTTTCCCAGGGGACGGTGAGAGAGAGGGTTTGTGGCTGTGGACGGTGCGGTCATTCATCTCTCCTCTATCAAGCATATAGACACAAGAAGGGCGTGATTGGTAGGGGCGTGATTGAATCACGCCCCTACACCGGATAGGCAATGGATTAGCCGCTTAGGTAGGTTCCCGTCAACGCGATAATAAAATTGATGGCCTGATAGGGCTGGCGATTGTTGTGGGGCTGGCCGCCGCCTGTCTGCCCGATGGCGTCGGCGTGCATCCCTGTGTCCGGCCCGGCGGACGAGTAGAGGCGCGGCGGCGTCCGACCAACGCCCTGGCCCCAGGTGTGGCCCACCGGGCTGGTCTGGGTGCCTGTGGCGTTGGCGGCAACGGCGGTATGGCTGTGCTGTGGTAGCTGGGAACTTTGCAGGGTCACAGTGGCCGCGCCACCAGCCGCGCCCCGGTTGTATGTACCCAGCCCCGGTCCAGTCCCCCAGTGGATGGGCGCCCGAGTGCGCAGATCGGGCAGGGCGAAGGTGGTTCTGCCATCTCCGCCATACGTTGTGCCCAATAGGGAAAAGAGAGCCGTATTTTGCGAGAGAGGTAGCAGTTGCCCATTGCAAAAGGCGTATCCATAGGGCGCAAAATTGCCGGCAAACATTCGGATCTCGCCTAAGGTGCGGTCTGCGTCCGGGGATGTATCTTCAGACGACGGAAAGAGTCCCTGCAGGGCAATACAAAAGTTGAGCGTCAAATAGGGCTGTATATTGGTGTGGGATTGACCTCCCCCGGTGCTGGTGATGGCTCCGCTGTGGAGCGCGCCATCCGGCGGAGTGGCCGCATAGGCGTTTGTGGTCTGGGCGGCCCAGGCGTTGCCCGGGGGCGCGCCCACATCGGCGGCGGCGGCCCTGGCCTGAGCCCCGTGGGAATGGGCGGCCATCTCCGCCGTCGTCAGGGTATGGCTCTCCGCGCCGCCCTTCTCCCCTAAGGCGATGGCTTCCTCGTCTCGACTACCAAAATGGATCGGCGCTCGTCCCCGCAGATCGGGCAGGCCAAAGGTTGTCTCGCCGTCGCCGCCGTAGGTGGTGCCCAGCAGCGAATAGAGGGACTGGTTCTGTGCAATGGGGAGAATATGGCCGCCACACTGAGACCATCCGTTCGGGGCAAAATTGAAGGCCATCATACGAATCTCACCCAGAAAGGGTTCAGACATAGAAGTTACCTCCTCGGCAACCGCCGCTTATGGAGTTGGATAAATGCCATTCAATGCGATGATGAATGAGAGCGGCAGATAGGGCATTCGATTGTCGTGGGACTGGTTGCTGCCGCTGTTTTGAATGGCCGCGGCGTTCATACTGGCGCTGGGCGTGGCTGTGGTGAACTGATTGAGCGCCGAGGCAGCCCACACGCCGCCGCCCGGCCCGGTCTGGCTTCCCCCCTGGCTGCTGGCCTGGGCCGCGTGGGTGTGGGCCGGGATCTGCGCGGTTGTCAGCAGCACGCTCTCCACGCCGCCTCTCTGGCCGAGGCGGTATGGGAAAAGGCCATGCCCGTCTGCCTCGTGGAGCGGCAGACGCCCCCGCAGATCGGGTAGGGCAAAGGTTGTCACGCCATCGCCACCGTAGGTTGTACCGATTAACGTAAACAGTGCCTCGTATTGCACGATGGCCAGCAACTGACCATTACAAAAAGCCCAGCCAGCTGGGGTAAAGTTTCCGGCAAAGATACGAATTTCACCGAGAAAGGGTTCAGCCATCAGCTTTTCTCACTTTCTATGGACGATCTCGCGCCCATCAACTGCTTTGCCACGTCCTGCCATCGGCAGAGGTCAACACAAAAGAGTGGCTGCCCAGGTGAATGCGTGCGCAGAGCAGATGGCCCTGCTGCCAGACATCCCCGACCCGCAGATGGCTTTGCAGGCGCAGGCTGGCCTGCCAGGTGGCGCTCTCCGGCTGGAAGATAGAGATTTCCTGATCCGTGTGGCGATAGCGGTGCGCGGGGGCCGCTGCCATCGCCCCCTGCGGCAGCAGAGCGCTCAGCCACCCGAACAGCAGCGACCCGCTACCTGCGATTAAAAATTGGCGACGTTTCATAATGCCTCCCCGGACGGTCCATCGATGGATGAAAAAATGGCAAAATGGCAGCCGGCCGGTCGACTCGACCGGCCTGGGCAAAAACGAATACAGGCTCAACGCCTACTATAGCAAAGTCACGTAGAAACCAGGAGTTTTTCGTAATCAGGGTTGAGATCAA
>JAHDWH010000215.1 GCA_023384455.1 Caldilineaceae bacterium
GGATCGACTCCTCCCCCACAGTGGGGGAGGTTGGGTGGGGGTGAGCAGTTACGAAAAGTCTACCCACATCCGTCTGTAACGCCGTCGGGTTCAGCCGGGAAAAGGCACGTTGAACTGTTCACCCAGCCCGGCCAACTCCGCATAGAGTCCCGGATCGATGGGGATACCCTCGGCCCGGCGTCGTTCCCGATTCAGCCCTTCGATCTGCCCCGGATAGTAGACCGCGCTGAAGCCGTCTGCGGGTGGAAGTTGCCCAAACTCATCCAGCATTGCCCCCAGATGGCCTTTGAAGAGTTCCAGAGGCATCAGCCGTCGGACATCCATTGCCAGGATGAAGTGACCCAATTTGCGGGGAGCCTCCATCTCGCCGTACATCAGATTGATATGTGGACCCCAGGGCAGATTGGCCAGCACACTGCAAAAGATGTCGATAATCATCGCCAGACCGCTGCCTTTGGAGCCGCCAAAGGGGTGTAGCCCGGCAATGGCGTTGGGGTCGGTGGTGGGGTTGCCCTCTGCATCGATCCCCCACTCCGCAGGGATGGGTTTGCCCTCGACACGGGCCAGGGCCACTTTGCCCCAGGCGGTCAGGGTCGTCGCCATATCCAGCATCACCGGGATGCCGTTGGTGGGGAAGCCGATAGCCAGGGGATTGGTGCCAAAAAAAGCCCTTTTAGCACCGAAAGGAACGAGCATTTTGTCGGTGGCGGTCATAGCGATGCCGATGTAGCCTTCTTCGATCATACGCAGAATGTAGAAACCGGCCATTCCGAAATGGCTGGAATCCCGGATGGAGACGACGCCGCTTCCCGATTCGGAAGCCATTTCCATCGCCTTTGTGGTAGCGTGCCAGGTGACGACGTGACCCAACCCGTCGCCGCCGTCCAGAATGGCCATAGAGGGTGCGGTCTGTTCAAAGCGCAGGTCGGGGTGGGTTTTGATGGAGCCGTTTTGCAGGCGGCGGATGTAGTGGGCCAGACGCACGATGCCGTGGGAATCCACGCCGGAAAGATTGGCCATGAGCAGGCAGTCGGCCACAATCCCGGCGTCGGGCCGGGGCACATCCACAGCGGCCAGCACGTTCACGACAAATTGATTGAGCTTTTCTTCAGAAATGATCATCGGGCCTGGATTCATTGTTTTCTCCCTGGAGATGGGCGGTTGAATTGACGTAAGTTTAACCCGTCGCTACCCCATATACATCCCGCCGTTGATGTCGAGCACAGTACCGGTGATGTAATTGGAGAGGGGCGAGACCAGAAAGAGGACGACATTCGCCACATCCTGGGGCTGGCCGAGACGACGCAGGGGAATCTGAGCAGTGTAGGCCTCCTCGTGGCCCGCTACCTGACGCCGCACCGGGTCGGTGAGGATGACGCCGGGAGCCACGGCATTGACGGTAATTCCAAACGGGCCGCCCTCTTTGGCCAGGGTGCGGGTGAAGCCGATCAGTGCAGCTTTGGAAGCCGCGTAGTGGATGCCCACTTCGATGCCGCCCACTCGCGCCGCCAATGAGGAGAAATTGACAATCGCCCCGCCCCGTCGCTCTTTCATACCGTCCAGGAAAGCCTGACAGATGAGAAATGTGCCCCGCAGATTCACATTGAGCAGCAGATCCCATTCATCTACGGATACGGCGTTGATCCCCCGCCGGTAGGCGATCAGCCCGGCGCAGTTGACCAGAATGTCCACGCCGCCGGTTTCGGCGATGACCCGTTCACGCAAGGCGGTCACTGGGTCTGGCTGGGCCAGATCGCAGCCCAGGGCCAGCCCGCCGCCGATGAGGTCAACCGTCTCCTGCGCGCCGGCTTCGTTGAGATCTACAGCCACAACAAACGCGCCGGCCTCGGCCAATGTCTGGGCGCAGGCCCGGCCAATGCCGCCCGCTGCGCCGGTGATGAGTGCGATTTTTCCAGAAAGATCGATTTGCATGGCTTCATTCCTCCGGGAAAAAGAATTCGTGAGTCGTCGGGTCGCTGTAACCCTCTATCCAGACCGATGGAATGCCGGGCGTGTTGAGAGCCGCACGGACGATGCGCCGATTGAAGAGACCCACCAGTTCGCTCTCCAGATAGTCGGCCACAGGCATCCACATACACTCCTCGATCTCGTGGCTGTCCATCACAATCTCTTCGCTGAGGGGCGAGAGACGGCAGACAAAGTAGATGTCGGATTTGCCGTAGCGGTAGCCGTGCCAATGGCGGAAGCAGGCCAGGGTCTCGAATTTGGTCTCCACGCCGGTCTCCTCCCGCACCTCCCGAATCACCCCGTCCACCAGATGCTCGCCGGGGTAGAGCGCGCCGCCGGGCAGTTTGTAGTAGGGCCGATTACCCCGGCGGAAGCGCTCGCAGACGACAAGAATCTCCTGGCGGTCGTTGATGACCACCCCGCCCGCACCGATGTAGTGGGTGGCGTAGTAGGGGACAAAGGCGCCCTCTTGCAGCAGAAGGGTCATCATCAGATAACCGTCCTGGCTGTGATGAAAGCCGAAGCCTGCATCCACGGCCAGAGGGATCAGCGCAGCCCGGTCGATGGGTGCTTCCATCCAGACCACCTGCCGACCGTCCGCCCGCCACTGGGCAATGGATGCGTCCAGCCGGACGCGGAACTCCACCAAGTCTGCGGGCAGTTGGGTGGAATCGATGATAACGCCGTTAAAATTGTTGACAGAATGAGCGAGCAGTTCCACGCGGCCTCCGATTTTTGTTGATGAAAATTGCCATCTGCCCCTTCACACACATTTGTCACCCTACAAGAATGACCTACAAAACTGAGCGGCTAGAAACCCCGCCTACCCCACACGGTAACTGTTCAGCCACCCCACCCTATCCCTCCCCATTCTAGGGAGGGAACCGGATCGACTCCTCCCCCACAGTAGGGGAGGTTGGGTGGGGGTGAGCAGTTACCCCACACGATACCAGTATTTGTATACTTCCACAAAGCCCCATTTGTCGTACAGCCGCCGGGCTGGGGCGTTGTCGTCCATCACCGCCAGATAGGCATAGGATGCGCCGCTCTCCCGGGCCCAGGCCAGCAGACTGTGGAGCAGATGGACGCCGTAGCCTTTGCCCCGCTGCTCTGGGCTGGTCACAATGTCATAGAGGCCGAAAAGCGCGCCCTCCCGCACGCCCAGACCGCTGGCGACGGGCACGCCACCCACCGATTGGGTCACGAAGCAGCAGGCAGGCGCGATATTTTCCAGAATGGCGCGCATAGGCGCGAGGGTCTCTGGCGGGGTGGCGCTGAAAGTAGTGTAGTTTTCCAGCCAGGCGTCGGAGAGGGTGGATTCCACAACCCCGTGGCCGTCGGGGAGTGCGCCGGCCAGGGCCAGCAGATCGGCCAGGCTGCGGATACGCACACCGGTCGGCGCTTCGTAGCGATAGCCCCGGTCGGCCAGCAGGCTGTCCAGATGGGGCGGCTGCACCAGCGGCGTGATTTTGAAGATGGCCGGGCGGCCCCTTTCGGCGTAGAAATTCTCCCATTTTTCCAGCCGCTTTTCCAGTGCGGTTTCATCGGTCCCAGACGCATAAATCGGATTGACCGAATTGGCCCGACGGGTATAGCCGTCGTTGAAGCGGATCAGCCAACCGTCGTCCACCAATTGCTGGCGGGCAGGCCAGGCATTGAGAGACGCTTCTTCGATTGCGCGAATTGGTGGATGTTTTGTGTTCATTGGTTGAATAGTTGATTGGTGTTTGTGTGTTTTGTGTACTTCTGTAGTAGGTTTTTGTGCTTGAATTTACTGTGTTTTTGTCGAATTATCCACGAAAATTCATCAGTGTTCCTCGATCCATCCACATAAATCTCAATAAATCTACTGATTTATCCACATAAAAAGCACTTATCCACAGAATTATCCCACAATTTCACGCATCACGTTTCACATCCCCGTGTACCATCTGTGCAAATTTTGCAAAAAGCAGGTCAGCGTCGTGGGGGCCAGGGCTGGCTTCCGGGTGGTATTGCACACAAAAGACGGGGCGGTCGGTCAGACGCATCCCCTCCACTGTGCCGTCGTTGAGATTGCGGTGGGTGATCTCCACACGGGCGGGCAGGCTGGCGTCGTCCACCGCGTAGTTGTGGTTCTGCGCGGTGATCTGCACATTCGTGCTGTCCACATCGGAGACGGGCTGGTTGCCGCCGTGATGACCGAACTTAAGTTTGTAGGTCTCCCCACCCAGGGCACGCCCGATAATCTGGTGGCCCAGGCAGATACCGAAGGTGGGAATGCCCGCTTCCAGCAGGTGGGCCACAGCTTGCGATGCGTAGGGCAGACCCGCCGGGTCCCCCGGCCCGTTGCTGAGGAAGATGCCGTCGGGCTGCATGGCCAGCACATCGGCGGCGGGGGTGTCGGCGGGGACGACGACGACCCGCAGGTTGTGGCTGGTCAGCCTACGCAGAATGTTCTGTTTGATACCGAAATCGTAGGCCACCACCAGGGGAAAGTGGCGCTGAGCAGTTGTAGCTGTGGCCTGGCTGCGGGTATCCGGGCCAGAGGCAACCGGTATCCACTCGACTTTTGTGCCGTCGGTCCAGGCGTAGGTCTCCCGGCAGGTGACTTCTTTGACCAAATCCCGCCCGTCCAGCCCTTCCCAGGAACGGGCTAATGCGATGAGTTGCTCGGCTGTCTTAGTGCCGTCGGTGCAGAGCGCGCCGTGCAGCACCCCCTCGTCCCGAATCAGGCGGGTGAGGGCCCGGGTGTCCACTTCGCTGATGCCGGGGATGGCGTGGCGGCGCAGATAGCTGTGCAGGCTCTCGTTGGCCCGCCAGTTGGAGACGACTGAGCTGATCTCGCGCACGACCAGCGCGGTAATCTGGGGACGGTCACTTTCCACATCCTCCCGGTTGATGCCGGTGTTACCCACGTGGGAGACGGTCATACAGACCATCTGTCCCCGGTAGGAGGGGTCGGTGATGACCTCCTGATAGCCGGTGAGGCTGGTGTTGAAGACAACTTCGCCCACGACGGTTGTGGCCGCGCCAAAGGCGCTGCCGTGAAAGAGACGGCCATTGGCCAACGCCAGTATTGCGCTCACAAAAATTCTCCATACGGTGAGAAGGAGCAGGTATCAGTTCAGAGGAAAGAAGCAGAACGCAGATTTCGCAGAAGCCGCAGACTTACGCAGATTTTTAGGCTCAACTGGGTTTTGTTCGTTAACCCGCTGGGTTTCGATACGGCGGGAAACAGCCCCCGCCTACTCAACCGGCGCTGATCTTCCCGCTGCTTCCCCACCACACTATTTTAATCCGCGCTCATCAGCCCAATCCGCGTACTCCGCGTTCTATTCTTCTGCTTATCATCCACGCATTCGCTGATACTTATTGCTCGTCTAAATGAATCGGTTTATACGAATAGGCCAGTTTTAGGGGCTGCCAGGCCTGCCATTTGAGCAGGGGATTGGCGGCGGCGGGGCGACCGGCGGCGGCTTCTTCCCGGCTGCGCACGGTCAGATGTTTGATCACCGCCACTTCGTCGCAGCGGTGAAATTTGGGACAGTAGATGCACTCCTGCCAGAGCTTCGGGCTGATGCTCCAGCGGTCTACGATTTCGAAGCCGAGACGCTGGAAAAACTCCTCGCGCAGGGTGAGGGCGCAGATTTGGCTGAATTCCCGGGCCTTTGCCAGGGCCACCAGATTTTCTACGACGAGACTGCCCACCCCTTTGCCCTGCCCCCGCTCGTGGACGGCCAGCGAACGGACTTCAGCCAATTCCGGGGTCAACGCCACCAGAGAGCCGCAGCCCAGCAGAAGCTCCGCGCCGCTCTCGTCCCGCTCTACCGCCACCAGCCAGTCGGGCAGGGTCTTCATCACAGCTTCCGGCGTGCGGGGCAACATCAGATTGCGGGCCGCAAAGCCGTTGATCATCTCCACCAACTCAGGAATATCTTCCGAGTATGCCTGACGAATCGCGACAGCCATTGTCGGTTCTCCAAAAGAAGATAATGGGATGATGGGATGATGGGGTACGGATTACCCCATCATCCCATCATCTCAGTTACATTTCCCGCAAAATTTCGCCGAGGGTGCTGACTGCGGTCGCCAGTTCTTCCCGCGTAATCGTCAAGGGCGGCACGAAGCGCACGACGTTTGGCCCGGCGCTGACGAGAAGGATGCCCCGCTCGTAGCCTTTGTTGACAATCGGCCCGGCTTCGATGTCCAGCTCCACACCGACGATCAGCCCTTTGCCCCGGATTTCTTTGACGTGGGGGCTGTTGAGTTCGGCCAGCAGTTCCATCAGATACTCGCCCTTTTCCCGCACGTCGGCCAGGAATTCGGGCTGGGAGACCCGGCCCACCACATAATTCGCCACGTGGGTGGTGAAGGGGTTGCCGGCAAAGGTGCTGGCGTGGTCGCCTTTGTGCATCGCGTCGGCCACCTTCTGGCGCATCAAAATCGCGCCGATGGGCAGGCCCGCAGCCAGGGGTTTGGCGACAGTCAGGATGTCCGGCTGCACGCCGTAGGCCTGATGCCCCCAGAGTGTCCCGGCCCGGCCCAGCCCGCACTGCACCTCGTCAAAGATGAGGAGGGCGTCGTACTGGTCGGCCAGTTGGCGCAGCCCCTGCATAAATTCCTGGGAGGCTGGATAGACGCCGCCCTCGCCCTGGATGGGTTCGACGATAATGGCGCATACTTTGTCGCTCATCGCGGCCTGGGCGCTGGCCAGATCGTTGAATTCGGCAAAGCGCACGCCGGGCATCAACGGCTGGAAGGGCTGCTGGTACTTCTCGCGCGGGGTGGCGGCCAGTGAGCCAAAGAGCCGTCCGTGGAAGGCGTTGGAGAAGGCGAGGATTTCGTATTTGTCCTCATTGCCCTGCTCGCGCGCATAGCGTCGGGCGAATTTGAAGGCGCCCTCGTTGGCGTCGGCCCCGGTCAGGCTGAAGTGAACTTTGTCGGCAAAGCTGGTCTCGCACAACTGCTTTGCCAGACGGGCGTGGGGTTCCGTGTGGTAGAGGTTGCTCACGTGGAGCATCCCCGTCGCGGCAGCTTCGGCGATGGCCTGGTTGACGCCGGGGTCGCTGTAGCCCAGCACATTGACGGCAATGCCCGCCACACAGTCCAGATAGGCCTTGCCTTCGCTGTCATAGACTGTGCTGCCCTGACCCCGTGCCAGCACAAAAGGCGGGCGGCTGTAGACGCCGAGGACGTAGTTTTGTTCGTTTTGGATGACTTCCTGGGTGTTGATACTCACGGTTTTCTCCCTCCGCTGGTGGTGGGATGATGGGATGATGAGATGATGGCCGGTACGTCCCTATCATCTCATCATCCCATCATCCCTTGTAAACAAAATTGCATTGAATGTACCGTCAAAAACCCTTCCCCCCAATAATCCCCGTCCCACCCTCCTCCAACACACCGGCGATATTTGTGATCACCGCCTGGGCCACGCCACTCCTGACTGCTTCGATGGCGCTCCTGACTTTGGGTACCATCCCGCCGAAGATATTGCCATCGGCGATCCACGCCTCGGCCTGGTCCGCGGTGACGGCCCGCACCACCCGGTCGGCGATGAGGACGCCGGGCACGTTGCTGACAAAGATAAGGCGGATCGCGCCCAGTTTGGCCGCCACGGCCGCGGCCACATGATCGGCGTTGACGTTGTAGCTTTTGGCGTCGTAGGCCCCGAAGCTGACCGGGCTGATCACCGGCACAATATCCGCGGCGAAAAGCGCTTTGATCAGGCGCAGGTCCACGTCCTGCACTTCGCCCACCCGGCCCAGATCACCGGCGGGATGCCACATCTTTTCCACATAGACGGTGGCGTTATCCACGCCGCTGATGCCTGCGGACTGGATGTGTTCGGCGAGCAGGGCGCGCACGATGCGTTTGTTCATCAGCCCGCTCAGAATCATCTCCACCACATCCACATCCGCCTCGCTGGTGACACGCAGACCGTCGAGAAATTGGGTCTTCAAGCCCAACTTGGCCTGCATCTCAGCGATAGCTTTGCCGCCGCCGTGGACGATCACCGGCAATTTGCCCCCGTCTTTGAGGGATTGCACAGCCTTGGCCAGACCGTACAAAAAAGTATCGTCGTCCAGTTCATTGCCGCCCACCTTCAACACCACCACATAGCGGTCATCGACGGGGGCGGGGATTTCAAGGGTTTGGGGGGAAGTGGGTTCGGTCATATTGTTTTCCTTCGGATGTAACAAATGGGTAGGCGGATGCTGGGATGATGAGATGATGGCGTCGTGCATCATCTCATCATCCCATTCTTTGTCTCATTACTTCGTACCCCAAAATCGCCGCGGCCGCAGTCACGCCCAGGGATTGACGGAACTCCCGCCCGTAGGGAATCTCCAACCGCAGGTCGGCCTGACGCAGAAAGGAGCGGGTGATGCCCCGCTTCTCGCCGCCGACGAGCAGAAAGAGGGGGTGGGTCAGATCGGCCTGAGAAACCGGTACAGATTCGTCTTCCGTCGCGCAGGCAATTGTCAGCCCTTTTGCCTGAAAGAAGTGGGCCGCCTCTTCCGCACTCTCAGCAATCGCCGTCGGGATCAACTCCGACGCCCCAGCCGAGGAGCGGGCCACAGTGGCCGCCGCGCTCAGCCAGTTGCGGGGACGCAGCACCAGCCCATCCACCCCACAGGCATAGAGCGAGCGCACGGCCTGGCCGAAGTTGAAGGGGTCTTCGATGCCGTCCAGCATCACCACAAAGGCCGGTCGGTCAGCGGGCAGCAGATCGGCCAGTTCGACTGTGCGCCGCTCGCCCACCAGCGCCACAACCCCGCCGTGGCTGCTGCCTTCGGCCAGGGCGTCGATATCTTCGCCCGTTTTGCGCTCGATGGGGACACCCGCTTCCCGCGCCCGGTGTTCCAGCCAGCGCAACGCCCGATCGTCCCGGTCGGCGCGCACGTAGACCACCTGCACATCCCGATAGGGCGACTGCAACGCCGCCGCCACGGAAACCTGGCCTTCCAAAAATATCTGTGTCAATCTCTGTTCATCCGTGAAAATCCGTGTCCCATTCTTATAACAGCCCGGCGGTCTCGTCCAGCCCTTTGACGATATTGAAATTCTGCAACGCCTGGCCGCTGGCCCCTTTGATCAGATTGTCCAGGCTGGCGGTGACGATATATTCGGTGCCGTTGGGCTGGGACGGATCGACAGGCGTGATGGCGATGGCGCAGCGGTTGGTGTTGACCGTATGGGAGAGGCTGGCCTGCTGCCCCGCGGGAATCAGATGGATAAAAGGCTCGCCGTCGTAGCTTTCGGCGTAGAGACCCCGAATCTCCGCTTCGGTTACACCCGCAGGCACATCCACATAAATCGTACTCAGAATGCCCCGGTTCACCGGCAGCAGGTGGGGGGAGAAGGTGAAGCGGCTCTTGTGGGCCGTGCCATTGGCGTTGTTGAGCACCTGCTCCATCTCGGCTACGTGGCGGTGGCGGTAGCCGATGCTGTAGGGGGTAATGTTCTCGTTAGCCTCGGGGAAGTGATAGGGCAGTTTGGCTTTGCGTCCGGCACCGCTCACCCCGCTTTTGGAATCCACAATCACCCGATCCCCCAGCCAGCCAGCCTTTGCCAGTGGGTACAACCCCAGATTGACGCTGGTCGGATAGCAGCCGGGCACGGCGATTAGCTGACCGCCCCGGATATTCTCCCGGTAAAGTTCACACAGCCCATAGCGGGCCGCTTTCAGCAGTTCGGGCGCGGTGTGTTCCAGCCCGTACCAGCGGGTGTAGACCGCCGGGTCGGTCAGGCGGAAGTCGGCGCTGAGGTCGATTGCCAGTGTGCCTGTGTCGTAGAAAGATTTGACCGCTTCCATCGACGCAGCGTGGGGCAGACAGAGGAAGACCACATCCACCTCACCCACCCGGGCCAGGGCGTCTTCCAGAGAAATCAGCGGGTAGTCCCAGTCCACCGGGTAGAGATCGCTGTATGTGCCGCCCGCGCTGCTCTCGCTGGTCAGCCAGCCCACCTCCAACTGGGGGTGGCGGTGGATCAATTTGAGCAATTCGTAGCCTGTGTAGCCGGAAGCGCCGGCAATGCCTGCTTTGTACATCAGTTGGCCTCCTGAAACCACAAAAATCACAACAAACAAAAAAGGCTCTCCGTCCGGAGAGCCTTGCATAGCTGGGGTGAAAAGGTTGCACCCTGCCCACGCGCAAAGGTCCAGACAATTGTCTGGTTACTGCTCGGGGCTTTTCCTCAAAAAAGTGATGCAATTCATTTTCTGGTCTGCCATTCAGTCAGGGTCATCAAATCATTGAACGAGATTGTGGAAGTCTAGCACGATAGCGGGCGGGTGTCAAAAGTGCAAAATCAGAAAATCAAAGAATTGTCCAGACCGCAAACATTCAGGTCAATCCAGGAAAGTTCTTCGCTCGACGAGTTGCGCCGCGCAGGACAAAAAGTCCCCGGCACTTCACGAACTTCGTTACCTGAATTGCCTTGCACAGACTCGCTTGGACAGTACGTGCCGGGGACTTTTTGCAGGGCAGGCCATACAACCGGCTGACACCGGTAACGACAAAAATATTGTACGTCGGACTGTTAGTCCGACGGGCCTGTTCTGTTGCAGGTCGGACTGACAGTCCGACGTACGAATGGCTATTTTCAGGGCAGTTGTACACGGGGGAACACACCCATAATCAATAAAAATCAGAACGCAGATTGCGCAGATTTTATCCCTTCGACAGGCTCAGGCGATGTCCTGAGTTCATCGAAGGGACAGCGCCGTGTGAATCTGTTCTTTCCGTGTCAATCCGTGTTCTATTTTCAGGGTAGCCACAAAATGCGGACCGAAACGTGAAGAGGTGAAACGTGAGAGTATACGACGATACCTCACGTTTCACGTTTCAGATGGTTGGCCGACCGACTAACGCTTGTGCATTAGTTCCTCGCTGGTACGGAGTAGATGGGCATCAGACTTCCCCCTTCTCTATACGTGCGATG
>JAHDWH010000216.1 GCA_023384455.1 Caldilineaceae bacterium
TTTCGTGGACAGTGCGACGCACCGGATGGAACTTATTTCTTGACGAGTCCTTAGTGTTGTTTCAAGCTTGTGCATATCTTGCAGCAGATAGTTAAGTGCTGTCATTGCAACCCATCCCCTTCTAATTGCGCATTGGCGAAATGCCCAGCAAAACAGTATGCCGGTATGATACTACACCCCAGCGGTTCAGGACAAGGCGAAAGCGAATGAGCCATTCAGCGAAAGGGCAGCCTCTTGTGGATTCTACCCCGGCGTGCTATAAGAACAAGCGAGTTTCTGCCTTCCCTATCTCACACCTCCACAGGAGAGCCACCCAATGAACGAACAACCCCAGGGCAGCGTCGGCGAAGTGGCGCGCCTGGCCGCCCGTCTCGGCTTCACCGCCTTTGGCGGACCCGCCGCGCATATCGCGATGCTCCACGACGAAGTGGTGACCCGCCGGGGCTGGGTGGAGGAGCAGCATTTTCTGGATATGGTGGGGGCGACCAATCTGGTCCCCGGCCCCAACTCTACGGAAATGGTGATCCACGTAGGCTATCACCGGGCCGGGTGGCGGGGGCTGTTCGCGGCGGGGGTGGGTTTTATCCTGCCAGCAGCGCTGATGGTGGGCATTCTGGCCTGGGCCTATGTGACCTACGGCAGCACGCCCCAGGGCACGTCCCTGCTCTACGGCATCAAACCGGTGATTATTGCGATTGTCCTGCAAGCCCTCTATAAACTGGGCAAGACCGCGGTGAAGGGCCCGCTCCTGGCCGGAGCGGGCATTGCGGCCCTGGCCCTCTACCTCCTCGGCGTCAACGAACTGGTCATCCTCTTTGGGCTGGGACTGCTGGTGGCCCTGGTCCAGTTGGCCCGGCGGGATGGGGGCTTTTCGGTGAAAGGCGTGCTGCCCTTGGCCGGGTTGGGCGGCCTGCCGCTGGTCATATCTCAACTGGTCCCGGTGACTCTGGGCCAACTCTTCCTCGTCTTTCTGAAGGTGGGCGCGCTGCTCTACGGCAGCGGCTATGTGCTTCTCGCCTTTCTGCGCAACGATCTGGTCCTGCGCCTGGGCTGGCTGACCGACCAGCAGCTTCTCGACGCGGTAGCCATCGGCCAGTTTACGCCGGGACCGGTCTTCACCACCGCGACGTTTGTGGGCTATGTGCTGGCTGGCGTGCCCGGCGCTATCCTGGCGACCGTCGGCATCTTCCTGCCCGCCTTCTGCTTTGTGGCTGTTCTGCGCCGCATCGTCCCCGCCATGCGCCGCTCTCCCTGGACCGGGGCCCTGTTGGACGGGGTGAATGTGGCCGCGTTGGGACTGATGGCCGGCGTCACTTGGCAGCTGGGCGTGGCCGCGGTGACCGACTGGCTGACCGGGCTGTTGGCCGTCGTCGCGGCTGTCGTCCTCTTCCGCTTCAAAATCAACTCGGCCTGGTTGGTGCTGGCGGGCGGGGTGATTGGGGTGGTGGCGGGGTTATGGGGGTGATGTTAGCAATCTTACTGGGGCGGATGCCAACCAGCCTGTACCCAACGGCGGCGGGCACGCTGTAAAATAGGCCGGTTCAGTGCTCAGAGGAGCGCCGGTCAGCGTTTCATCTGAAAGACAGTAGCCGCATCGGAAGCCCGCATCAGCGATCACCTGACGGCGCAATCTGGCAGAGATTGTGCTTCTGTTCATTAGCCACGCGCAGCCCTGTGAAGATCGGACAGAGAAGGCAGGCGGTGTCCCCGACTCTGAAGCAGCGCAAAGGCGTGGGCTTTCCGCAGCATCAATTCATCGGCATCTCCCCGCAGCTGGGCGAGCATCTCTTGCCCTTCCAGCGTCAATTCACCGGCGCTGTTTCGTCCCAGAAGTAAATCGTATAGGGCTACTTTGTCTGTGTTCATGGAAGACTGGGCAATCTGCCGCAGACCGTCGTCTGAGAGATTCTCCATCGCCGTCAGTTCCGACTGGAGGCGAGGTGGAAGGTCATCCTCCACCGGCGGGGGAAGTGTACGCAACAGACTCTGCACGACCAGCTCGTCAATCGAGCGCTGACTGGCCTGAGCCTGAGCCGATAGCCGATTATAGACGGTTTCAGGAAGGGTGACGGTGTGCATTAGCGTGACTTTCTTGTACAGGCGTGCTCTCGGTCAGGTTGAATGATCGGCACGAATGTTCTGAAACAGGATTATAGAGTACGGGGCATTGACCGTCAAATAACTTATTGCCAGTCTCGCGCAGACAACTGCCCAACAACTCTAACCGAAGATGCTGGCAATGTTGCCAGAAAGGTTCGGAATAAGGAAGGTTTGCGTAGTCCGGCTTCTTTCCAGTCTGAAAGCAGGTAATCGCTGGGCTGTGTTTTCCAGAAGTTTGGCTGGTGAGAAGTCCTACAATTACATCGGGGGGCGTCGAATGATAGGTCTGAGTGGATAGAATAATCGTCGGTCTGCGTTTGATCCCGTTGCCCCAGGGAAATCGACTGTGACCACAGCACCCGCCTTAATTGTCGTCATTGCCATAGTCGTCTGCCCAGAAGGATTGGGCGGCGTATGCCAGAGAGGCAGCGGTCAGGTCCTCTCACCCGCATCGGCGAAGCCATCAACCAGCACCGCCAGGACCGTTCGGCACCGGCTGCACCGCCCGCCGAAGGGATGAACCGTTCCCGCCTGCCGGGGCTGATTCGCTGGTTTCTGCCTAACGGCGGCACACTGCTGCTGATCGCCATTCTCATCTTCACCCAGAACGTCTGGGCCGGTAAAGTCAGCGACGGGCTGTTCAATGTGATGCTGGGCAGTCTGACGCCGATTGCCCAGAGTGTGATTACGGGGAACAGCACTCTCTTCCTGGGGATTACTGTGGACACGGACGACGAGATGTCGCCCCGGGTGCAGTTGGGGAGTGTGCCTTTTGCTGCGCATGCGTTGAGTGTGCCGGATGGGAGTATTACGACGGCTAAGATTTCCGATGGGGCGGTGACAAAGGTGAAATTAGGACCAGATGCAGTGACTCAGTTTGGCGGGCAGCCCAATAGCTATCCGTACCTTGTACATCTCCGTCATTTTGCTTTGGCTATGGGGAACTACTGTTTTGGCTATGTGCCTGGCGATCCAGCCATTATCGGTCCGTATCCCGAATGCTCTAGTCTGGATCGCTTCCTGGCAGGGACGAAATTTTACTCACAAAGCGGCAATGGATTTGTTGGGACTGCCAACAACCTTCCTGACTCCAGCGGGGGAGCAAGATGGGGGTATGCTTTCTCCTATTTTCTGTCCAATCCTGGCGATGCACGAACGATCACCGTTCCAATGAGCAGTTGTAACGATGTGGCCCTTTATGTCAGTACAGGTGCCGTAAGTCCAGATCGAGTCGGAGATGCTTACAATCTAGTCTATCATCGTTTCCCTGGCAATAACGATTCAAATCTTGCCGGATGTCCCTGTGCAGGTCTGGATCCTTCCATTACTATCCCGAAAGGACCTTTTCGATTAACTGCTATCACGCGCGGCGCGGCATGTACCTCGTATATTAACATCGGGACACCCGATACAAAGTGGATCCAAAACATCAACTTGGCTGTCGATTGGGAGAACCTGCGCAGCTATTTGGGTGAGAAATAGCCAACAATGGATACGCTTGGATGTGCTACCGAGCACGCTCCGCGTCCGATCTGAGCAGCAGGCGCAATCGCTCCGGGTCTGCGCCCGGACTCTTTTGGCTGGCCTGCCAGAGAACAGCGTCAATCGCTTGCTCGGCCAGAGTTTGGGCCAGAACCGGCGGGGCATTTTTCAGATCCGCCTGTGCGATGAAGTCGGACAGAGAGGCAAATGGCAGTTCCAAAGCCAAACGCACCCGAAGGTCCACTTCCGCCAAATCCCGTCTGCTCAGTTGGCCTATGCCGCGCAAGACCGATGCTGGTTGCAGCGTGAACAGAAGCGGCTTGAACGCAGAAGGAAAGCGCAAGTTGGCACTCTGCCAATTGGCCAAGATGTAGTCAACCGGCGCGGTCGCAGCGGCCAGATTGGTGGTGATAGCGCCCAGGATCAAATCCGGTTCGCTGGCGTGGTAAGCGGCGCTGCTCAAAATTACCGCTGGGCGCACCTTACGGGCGCTCAAATCGGTGAACGGGAAGGGGAGCAGGACGATATCACCCCTGTGGAACGCCATAGAGCACTCTCCAGTCGTCGTATGCCGCGTCCTGTTCGTTGTCCCATACTCTGTTCAACGCTGCTTCCGAGAGACGATACCAATCCTGCCGCTCAGTGTCGCCATCGAAAAAGTCAGCCAGATTGAAGTAGAGGTCCAGCGCCCTTTCTACCACTTCATTTTCACTGGCCCGTCGCGCGTCTGCCATCTGTTTGAGACGCACGCTGCGCTCAGGTGTGAGCGCAAACTCGCGGGTCACTCTGCGTATCGGTTCTATAGTTGAAGCAGTCAAAGTCATGGCAGCTATCTCCTATCGTCAAGAAGCAGTTGTTCAGTTGCGCCATCAGCAGTAGACTGATGCTCACATCCATTGTATCTACATCTGGCTTATCCGCCAACTCAATTGGACGCCACACTTTCACAGGAGGTTTTTCGATGAACGAGCCAAAGAGTCTTCTCATCCATCTGGGCGAAGCCCTCGACCACTACTGCGCCGAGCGACGAACGGTTGCCGCCCAGCCAACGCCGCCAGAACCCCGGCGTCGTTGGCGTCATCTGCTGCCCACACCGGGCAATGTGATTTTTACATTTGTGATGATTGCCGTCCTGCTCTGGGCGCAATCCGCGGGGGCCGTGCCCTTCCGCGCCGAGAGCGCGGCCAGCACGGGTACGATTGCTTATCAGGACCGTCTGGCCGACAGCGCGGGCAACCCACTAAATTTTGCGATTTGCCAGTTGTTCCTGTAAGTCACCTGTGATAGGATCGAAGCGGCAGGTCCAAACATCGCTTTTTTCCTCATCGTCCTCACGGACTTGCCGTTCTTCCCCACACGCCAGGCGTTACGCCCCGGCGATGTTTGTCTGCTGTCTCTATTTTTTGTAGAAATGCGACCGATCACCTGTGCTTCCCCTCACTTTTGCGGGCGACGAATCCGGCGATAGTAGTTTTGCTTTTGATAAAAAGAAACCCGCCCTGCTAGCCCGATCCTTCATTGTAGAAGGGGGCAGGCCGCCACAGTCGGCGACTTTTTGCAGGGCGGGAGAAAGCTGAATCAGCTTTTTGTTGCACTCAGTATAGCCCAAGACCGCTTCTCCGTCAAGCCGTTTTGTTACCCAGCATTTGTAATATTCAGGTAAAGTGCGGCAGTTCTTGGAAGCAGAGACAATCCGTGTTTCCTTTCATTCGTGTATCCAGCCGATCTTCTGAATAGGAGCAACCCAATGGAAAGCCAACCCAACCTTTTCCACATTCTTGGCGAGTGGTGGGGCGAGTCTTACGGGGTTAATAAGCGGACAAAACCAGCCTGCTCAAAGTGGTGATCGGTGGTCAGCGCTTCGACGATACCGTACTGGCGCATCAATTCAATGCTGACTGCGTCGCACAATGACCAGCTTTTGTCCAATCGCTGTTGAAGGAGTGTAAGCGCGGCGCGATGAAGCGCCTCATGCACATAGATCACAGTAATCTCGGGGCTATCTTGCAGATCAGAGATGAAGGCCAGAGTCGGCTGGCGAGGCAATCCCCGCGCGTGGGCCAGGGCGAGGAACTCTGCCAATACATAGTTGGTCGTGTGTCTCGACTGCGCGCTATCAAAGAATAGGACTGCGTCGGCAGATTGGGGTTCCGCAGCGTGAAGCAGACAGAGTAAGCCGGAGGTGTCGACCAGCATTACACCGTCTCGTGGGCATCGGCATAAGCCTGGGCCAGGTCGGCGTCAATCAGCCGATTGTCTGCGCCGGTGGGAGCGCCCAGATCAACGGAGCCGAAATGGCGACGCAAACGCGCATCATAGGCGACAAGCTGGCGGCGCAGACTGGCCACAATCCACTCTTCCGGTGTCTGACGCAGGGCGGACGCAGCCTGGGCCAATGGCTGGTACACCTCGTCCGATAATTCCAGGGTTACTATGCGGTGCATGGATTTTGCCTCCACTGTCAGTTGTGACGTCGGTCGAATATGCGTTCTCAGTCAGTGAATGATAACAGCAAGGGCATTTGCGTCCAAGTTGGCGCAAATGCTTCGTTCGACGTTTATGTGAATCTGCCAGGCTAGTACAGTCTGGATTCTTCCCTTCAGGAGGTGTGATGTGAAACACAATCGCAGACATTCCGTGCTTCTGCTCAATATACTTCGTTTGCTGCTGGTACTGACGTTGCTGTATGTACTGGTGAAATAACACGTAACACGGACAACAACAAAACCTCAGGAGAGATTTCGATGAAAGTCAAGAAGCAGTTGCGAATTCCAGCGTTTTCGATTTCCCTTTGGTGGCCGGACCTGCCGGGTGACTGGCGAATCTGGCTGCCCAGCCGGGGCAACGTCCTCTTTACACTCGTAATGATCGCCGTCCTCCTTTGGGCGCAATCGGCGGGGGCCGTGCCCTTCCGCGCCGAGAGCGCGGCCAGCACAGGCACCATCGCCTACCAGGGCCGACTGGCCGACAGCAGCGGTAACCCGCTGACCAGCACGCTGAATATGAGCTTCCGTCTCTACAGCGCAGTGACGGGCGGCACGCCTCTGTGGACCGAACAGTGGACCGGCTCCAACGGCGTGAAAGTCAGCGACGGGCTGTTCAATGTGATGCTGGGCAGTCTGACGCCGATTCCCCAGGCTGTGATTACGGGCAACAGCACTCTCTTTTTGGGGATTACCGTCGGCACGGATGATGAGATGAGTCCGCGGGTGCAGTTGGGGAGTGTGCCCTTTGCGGTGCAGGCGTTGACTGTGCCGGATGGGAGTATTACGAAGGCGAAAATTGCAGATGGAGCAATCACTAGCGCAAAGCTTGCCGGCGGGACTGGCAATAACCTGACTGTTAGTGGAGAGATTACGGCGACAGGCAATATCAATATGGGGGGAATTCTAACTGGGCCAAAGAGTTTCTGGACTGATTACCGGTCGTATGTTCGCTTTGTAAAGCAAGACGGAGCGACGGACGCAAATATGTGTCCAGAAGGTGGGGTAGCCGTAGGGGTCAGCAGTCCGCTTCGCTCTCTTTCACTCAAAACAGGCAATGATATTGCAACGGCGGCATACCCGCGTGGTGGGACTTGTGTAAACGTCCATCAGATGGCTCCGTGTGGAACCATTAATGGAACTCATTATCCCTACAGTGCAGCGTCTTGCACCGCTGATTATTCAGGAAAATGGGCACCGTACTACTGGAGTAATGGAGAACCAACCCATGACGTTACAGTGAATCTACTTGGGTCAGGAATTGGTTGCTATGACTTAAAATATGCCTGTGTAAATCTGAATCCTTAACCCGCAGGTGATCCATTGCCTATCGTTCCAACACCTCACGCTCGATCTCTTGGATGAGAAAAGGCAGATTGGGCCGGGTGAAACTCAGCCCCGGCGCGGGGATGCGGTTGCGTTTGATATCGGGCGGGATGTGCTTGTGGTGGGGATGGGTGTTGGCCAGGCTGGGGTTGTTGGGATGCGGCCACGAATCGTACCAGTAGAGCTTTTCTTTGCTGGGGTAACTGGCGCGACAATACTCAGCAGCCTCTGGCAACGGACTTTGCGTGAAGGGAGGACGGCAGCGCGACACCTCATAGCCATAGGCTTCAATCACGCCCTGCTGGAAGTCCAAGAGTTCGTACACGCAGAGTATGCAGTCATCCCCAAATACGATCAGTCCTGTCAGTCGCGCCGAATCCATCCCCGGCGGTGCCAAAACAAGCGTACTCAGACGGATGGAGGGGTATTGGGAAGGGAGCGTGTAGATCAGTTGCTCGTACCCGGCGCGCGCCAGCATAGGCAGACTCTCAGGCGGGGACGAGAGCGTTACGCAACTGCTCTGGCAATGGCTGCTGCGCCAGGAGTTCCCGATAGGAGCGCTCCCGACTCAGCCACACTTTGTACAGAGCGTGCCACTCGAGAAAGTCGTGAAAATGGGGATCCTCGCCGTCGTCAAATTCACTCAGTTGACCGGATTCCATCGCCCGGTAAAAGTCCCTGGATAACAGGCTGTATTTGTCCTCGTAGCCACGCAATTGCCATTCGATCCAATGAATTTCACGAATCAATCGTTGTCGTTCCATACGCGCATCTCTCTTTCGATTCCAGATGATTCCCCTTGCGGGAGTATACAACGAATCGACGGGGCAGACAACCCATTCACAGGAGGTTATTCGATGAACGAGCCAAAGAGTCTTCTCAGCCATCTGGGCGAAGCCCTCGACCACTACCGCGCCGAGCGACGAACGGTTGCCGCCCAGCAGACGCCGCCAGAACCCCAGCCTCGTTTGCGCCATTTGCTGCCCACACCCGGCAATGTGATTTTTACCCTCGTGATGATCGCCGTCCTGCTCTGGGCGCAGTCGGCGGGAGCCGTGTCGTTTCTCGCCCCTCGCAATTCGCAACTCGCAACCAGCACGGGCACAATCGCCTACCAGGGCCGTCTGGCTGACAGCAGCGGTAACCCGCTGACCAGCACGCTGAATATGAGCTTCCGTCTCTACGCGGCGGCGAGCGGTGGCACGTCTCTGTGGAGCGAGCAGTGGACCGGCTCCAACGGGGTCAAAGTCAGCGACGGGCTTTAATGTGATGCTGGGCAGTCTGACGGTGCATTTCACTTTTTGGGCAAATGAGTGGGTGGTGGCACCCGCTCCGGGATGAAGTCCCGGAGCTACCAAACAGCGCCGGATGAACTCCGGCTTGCGGGGCGAGCCAAGCCCCGCTTGAGGGGGCGCTGTTTCCAGTCGGGGGACTTCATTCCCCGGCGGCGTAGTCTACGAGTTCTTCCGCCCTACAACCGAAATACACCCCCCATCTATTCCGCGTTGCGGCTATTCCTCCAGTGTGGTACAATGCGCCCAGGCTATCCTCATCTGGAGGTACTCGTGTCGGTTCGGTCTACTATACCCTCCCTTTCAGCGATCAATCGAAAGTATATGCGCCGTCAAACACCTATTTGGGTGTTTGTCTCTTTTTGTCTGCTTTTTTTCGCTACCGCGGGGCAGGGCGGGCGGGCGCTGGCGGCAGACCCCAGCCAGGTTGTGGCGCAAGGGTGCAGCGAATTGCTGATTAACGGCGGCTTCGAGGTGAAAGACCTGGCCTGGCAGACCTTTGGCGCTGAATCTCCCCCAGCCTATACCACCAGTTCTGTCTTTGCCGGTGAGCAGGCCATGCGTCTGGGGATTGTGGAAGGCGCCAATCTGGCCATCATCAACGGTGTAAAACAGATCGTAACCCTCCCCAATTCGGCTGCTTCGCTTGTGCTGCGTTTTCATTACCGGCCTGTCCACGAAAGTCTGCCAGGGGACGACCTGCAATATCTGGACCTCTATGACCAAAATTCCGGTGTGCGTTTGTATCAGCTCTATGCCGGACTGAATAACAACCCCAATTGGGTCTTCCTGCAATGGGACCTGACCCCTCTAAAGGGCAAAACGATTCGCATCGATATCGGGGTGCGCAATGACGGCGGCGGTGGGCGTACCGCGATGTTTATCGACGATCTCTCCCTCTTCTCCTGTGATTCTGGCTCCGTGCCAACTGTGACCCCTACCGGGCTTTCGATGCTGGCCACCCCCACCCCGACGGCCACACCCACCAGCCCCCTTGCCACCCTCACCCCCAGCGTCTCGCCATCTGTTTCGCCGACACCCTCGGTTTCTGTCACCGCCACGGCCAGCCCCACGCCGGTTGTGGTGACCCCGGCCACACCCACACCGGTTCCCGCCGGCTGTGTGGACCTGATGCAGAACGGCAGTTTTGAGCAGCCATTGGGCAGCAGCACAGGCTGGCTGCCCGGTGACGTAGACCCGGTGGGTGCGATACTATCCAGCGAACAGGCCGATGGCCTGCGTTCGATACAACTGGGCAACCCGCCCGGTGTGGGCACCCGGGATGTGGTCACCTATTCATCTATCCGTCAACTGGTCTCTCTTCCGGCCACGGCCTCCACAGCCAAGCTGACCTGGAAGCACCAATCCCGCAGCCAGGAAGTCCCTTCGGACAGCCCCGTTCCCCCCCAGGACAGGCAGGAGCTGATTTTGCTCCATCCCAATCTGGACACAAAAGCCGTGCGTTTGCGCTGGCGCGAGAATGTGACATCCTGGCAGGCCAGGGAGAACGACCTGACCCAATATGTGGGCGACAGCTTTTACATCTATTTTAATGTTTTCAATGACGCCAATAGTTTGCGTACGTGGATGTTTCTGGACGATGTACGGCTGATTGTCTGCTATGCGACAGCCGTTGCCACGCCTACACCCACGGGAATTCCCGTTACGCCCGACACACCCACGCCCACACCCACCGATTCTGTAGCTGCCATTGCTCTGGTCGAGACGCCTACCGGGGCCGCGCCGGCCAGCAGTTCCGGTTTGACTACACCGGAAGCCAGTGTGATGACCGCTGACAGCCGATTGACTCCGCCCACACCGATTGCCTCCTCTTCCTCCCTCTGGGCTACTTTTTTGGGCTGGATCAGCCGCTCCCGCGCCTTAATCTTTGGTGGGCTTGTCGTCCTTGCCTTGCTGGGGATATTTGCCTGGCGTCGCTGATCCCCGTCCCTTTGTAACTGTTCAGCTACCCCACCCTACCCCTCCCATTCCAGGGAGGGAAGTGGAGCGACTCCGCCCCCACTGTGGGGGAGATTGGGTGAGGGTGAGCAGTTACCCCCTTATTCTGTACGCCGGGCTATTTCCATACAACTGGCTCTTTGACTACAATCATTGCCCGCGCTACAATAATTGTAGCGTGTGCGTTTTCTATTAGGGCTTGTCAAAGAATAACTTCCCGTTTTGGTGCGTCGCACTGTCCAGATG
>JAHDWH010000448.1 GCA_023384455.1 Caldilineaceae bacterium
GTGCGGGTCTTCACCCGGGACGACCATCAGGATATGTCTGCCGGGGTAGAAATGATGGTGCGGGTGAGCATTGCCCAGCGCCGCCGCCTGACCGAAGGCGACAAGATGGCGGGTCGCCACGGCAATAAGGGCGTCATTTCCCGGGTTGTGCCGGTGGAAGATATGCCTTTTATGGCCGACGGTACGCCGGTGGATATTATTCTGAACCCCCTGGGTGTGCCAGGCCGTATGAATATCGGCCAGATTTTGGAAACCCATCTGGGCTGGGCGGCCATGCGTCTGGGCTTTCTGGCCGAAACACCGGTCTTTGATGGGGCCAAAGAGGGCGAGATCGACGCCGAACTGGGCCGGGCCTGGCTGATCGACCGGGCCTGGCAGGTGGCCTCGGAGCGTACGTGGACTTATGTGCGCAGCCTGGGGATGGGCGGCGATGAGTTGGCGGACGATGCCGACGCCCGCCGCATCTACCTGCTCCATTGGCTGGAGCCGCTGGGCTATGACGCGGAGAAGATTTACTACGACCAGAAATATGCGCGTCAGTCTGCTCTGCGCGAATGGCTGCGCGAGCGGGGCTACGAGCCGGATGGGATTGTCCCGGCGCTGCACAGCACAGGGCGCACCACCAGCGAAAGCGATCTGGCGGCCAAAAACGCGGCTTTGCGGGAGTGGATGCTCTATTACGAGGGAGATCCCGGTCAACTGACGGGAGCAGCCCTGGAAGAGGCAGCCTGGGCACTCAGCCGCAAGGTCGACTGGCCTCTGCCCATTACCGGCAAGCAGAAGCTCTTTGACGGCAAGACCGGCGACACTTACGACTCTCCGGTTACTATCGGCATTGTGCAGATGCTCAAACTGCATCACCTGGTGGAAGACAAAGTACACGCCCGCAGCACCGGCCCCTACAGCCTCGTCACCCAGCAGCCATTGGGCGGTAAGGCCCAGTTTGGTGGTCAGCGTTTTGGTGAGATGGAAGTGTGGGCGCTGGAAGCCTATGGCGCGGCCTACACCCTGCAAGAGATGTTGACCATCAAATCGGACGACACAACTGGCCGGGTGAAAACCTACGAAGCGATTGTGAAGGGTGAACCCATCCAAAGCCCTGGCGTTCCCGCCAGCTTCCGTGTGCTGGTGAAGGAATTGCAGAGTCTTGCCCTGTCGGTGGAAGTGATCAACGACAAGAACGAGATTGTGCAGTTTGGCAAGGACGAAGAGACCGAACGACTGCCAAGACTCGGTTTTAGTCTGAACATTCCCAGCCCAATGAGCCGCAGCAGCGAATAAGCTATGACAGGGTGAGCGGGTGAAGGGGTGACAAGGTGACTGACGTCAGTCACCTTGTCACCGTGTCATCTTGTCACCGTGTCACGTCATAGGAGATACACGAATGGAAGTACGCGATTTCGATGCAATCCGCATTTCCCTGGCTTCGCCCGAACAGATCCGCGAATGGAGCTACGGCGAAGTAACCAAACCGGAAACGATCAACTACCGCACCCTGCG
>JAHDWH010000217.1 GCA_023384455.1 Caldilineaceae bacterium
GCCCCTTTTCCAGAATCAGTATCAGGTCGGCCAGGCGCACAGTACTCAGCCGCTGGGCAATGATCACCGACGTGCGCCCTTCCATCAGCCGGGCCAGGGCCTTCTGGATCAGCCGTTCGGTCTCCGTGTCCACGCTGGCCGTGGCATCATCCAGAATCAGAACCCGGGGGTTCTTCAGCAGGGCACGGGCAATGGCGATACGCTGGCGCTGCCCCCCGGAGAGGGTCGCGCCCCGTTCGCCCACTTCCGTCTCGTAGCCATCCTTCATTTGCAGAATGAAGTCGTGGGCCTGGGCCGCTTTGGCTGCTTCGATCACCTCTTCGTCCGTGGCGTCGGGCCGGCCAAAGGCGATATTTTCCCGAATGCTGGTGGCAAAAAGGGTGGATTCCTGCAGGACGATCCCCACCTGGCGGCGCAGGGAGGCCTGGGTTACGCTGCGCAGGTCGATACCGTCGATGGTCACCCGCCCGCTGCTGGGGTCGTAGAAACGGGGAATCAGGTTGATGACGGAAGATTTTCCCGAACCGGTCGGCCCCAGCAGGGCCAACACCTGGCCGGGTTTTACATCAAAAGAGACGCCGTCCAGCACCCGGTGGGGTTTGGTGTAGGCAAAGCTCACATTCTCGAAGCGCAGATGGCCCTGTACCGGGGGCAGGGGTCGGGCGTCGGGCGCGTCCTGCACTTGGGATTCAGCGTCCAGCACATCGAAGATGCGCTCTGCCGATGCGCCGGCCTGGGCAATGGCAGGGATAATCATCCCAAAGCGGCGCACGGGGCCGTTCATCTGGGAAAGATAGGTGGTAAAGGCGATCAGATCGCCCAGGGTGATCTGGTTGCGGATGACCAGCAGCCCGCCGTACCAGAGGATGAAGACCGTCGCGGCGTTGGCGATCAGGTCCATCAAGGGGATATTGACCGCCTGCAAACGGGCCGCATAGGCCGAGAGATCAAACCAGGCCCGGTTCTCCTTTTCAAACCGCTCGATCTCCTCGTCTTCCTGGGCAAAGGCTTTGACGATGCGCGCCCCTCGCAGATTCTGCTCCAGCCGGGTGGTCAGCACGGCCATCTGCTTCTGGATGGCCAGGGAGAGGGGGCGGAACTGTGCGCCAAATCGCGTGGCGTGCCAGGCCAGCAGGGGCATTGTCACCAGGGCCAGCAGAGCCAGCCGGGGGTTCATCCAGAGCAGGGCGATGGCCGTGCCCACCAGCAGCACCACCGCATTGACCAGCCCCAGCACCGCCCGTCCGGTCAGAAAGCGCACCCGCTCCACATCCTGCATGGCCGTGGAGAGCAATTGTCCCGACTCTGTACGGTCGTGGTAGGCAAAAGAGAGATTGCTCAGACGGTCCAGTAGCCGATTGCGCAGATCGTAGCAGACGCTCTGGGAAGCCACTTCGGTCCAGCGCCCCTGCAGAAAGGTCAGAACCCCCCGCACAACGGTCAACCCCAGCAGGGCCAGCACCGACCAGGTGAGCAGTTTGGTATCGCCAGCGCCGATGCCCACATCGATAATCCAGCGGATAAACTGGGGCGTGGCCAGGGTGATGAGGGTAATCCCGATCAGCGCGCCATACGCGCCGCCGGTCAATTTCCAGTAGGGGCGCAGAAGGAGAAAGGCGCGCCAGAGATAGCGCCGGTGTTGGGCGGCTGGGGCCGCGCTGGCCAGGGGAGGCGAGGCTGTGGTTGTGGTCATAAGTATAAATCCGGTTTAGAGGGATAATCAATCTGGGAACTATTGTACCACAGAGTTACGAGAAAAAAAGTGCTGGAAAAGCAAAGTGATCCTAGTCATATGGGTAGAGGTGTATTTCTTTTAGGTGTGCTATACTGTGTGCAGCTATCAGATAGGTATGCTATACTGTGTGTAGCTGTTAGATCGCGCCACCCATAAAGGGGTCCGTTACTTTCTCGACCCCCACCCCCCACCCCACACCGTCGAGGTGTATAAATGCAGCCAAGAGATTATTTTATCTCCGCATTGGAACGCCGTCCCTTTATCGGTCGCGTCCCCCATTTCGAGTTGGTCTTTTATCTTACAATGGAAGCCTTCGGCAAAGTCCATCCCGGCCACCGTAACTACGGTCAATGGATACAGATGGAGGAGAAAGAACGTAATCTGCACCGGGACGAAATAGCGGATATCTTCATCCGCACTGCCGAGCGCTATGAACACAGCGCCATTTTTATGCACCCCAACCCCTCTTCAGTCGAAGAGGACATTCAGTTGATCGACCGTATCCGAGACCGGACAGGAGATCGCTACTTTCTTATGCGCCACGGGGATGCCACTTTCAGCGTCCCCGACGGGACAAAGATGACAGAATTTGTCTATCGGCTCTACGACGAGCCGGAGAAGGTGAAAGCGCAAGCCCAGGAGCAGGTGAATCAGGCATTGGAACGGGCCGAAAAGCTGGCACGGCACGGCGGGCTGGACGGTTTCGCGCTCTGTGCCGATTACTGTTTCAACAGCGGCCCTTTTCTCAGCCCGGCCCAGTTTGGGGAGTTTATTACCCCCTATCTGGCCCAGTTGATTGCCGGTTATCGGGCGCTGGGCTTCTACGTTATCAAACACACAGACGGGAATATCATGCCCATTCTGGACCAGCTTTTGCAGGCAAAGCCCCATGCCCTGCACTCGTTGGACCCACAAGGCGGTGTGGATATAGCAGAAATCAAACGTCTGTGCGGCGATCAGGTCTGTCTGATCGGGAATGTCAACTGTGGCCTGCTGGACACAGGCAGCGATGAGGAGGTGATCGAATCTGTCCGCTATGCACTCAGCCACGGCATGCCCGGGGGCGGCTATATCTTTTCCACAAGCAATTGTATCTATACCGGAATGCGTTTGACCCGCTATGAATTGATGTTGGATATCTGGCGGCGCGAAGGCAACTATCTCTATTCCCCAATTTCATCCCAGTGAGGTGATACGATGTCGAGTGAAGAAATTCTGGACCAGATTTATGACGGCGTACTGCGCGGTGACACCCGGACCGTCACCGCGGGCATTCAGGCCGGCCTGGCAGCCGGGCTGGACCCACAGCAGCTATTGGACGATGCAATGGTAGCCGCTATGGAAGAGATCGGCCACCGCTTCGAGAGCAACGAGTGCTTTGTGCCAGAAATGCTGATTGCGGCCAGGGCGATGAAAGAGGGGGTCTCGGTTCTGACACCCCACCTGGTCGATGCTGGGGTTCGCTCCCTGGGCAAAGTGGTAATCGGCACCGTGCGGGGCGATGTCCACGACATTGGCAAGAATCTGGTGCGGATTATGATGGAGAGTTCGGGATGGGAGGTCATCGATCTGGGCGTGGATGTGGGGCCGGAACGCTACGTGGCCGCCGTACAGGAGCATCAGCCCCGCATCGTTGGGTTGAGCGCGCTCCTGACTACCACAATGCCCAATATGAAACTGATCATCGACGCGCTGAAGAACGCGGGCGTGCGCGATCAGGTGAAGGTGATGATCGGCGGTGCGCCCGTGACCCAGGAGTATGCCCGACAGTTGGGCGCTGATCTCTACGCGCTGGACGCGGCCGCCGCAGCCGAAATTGCCAAGACTTTGGCGATGTAGCGTCGCGCAATCATGACTCAACTGCAAAAAGCATTTTCAGCCACGGATGGACACAGATTCACACGGATAAACACGGATGTCACTCCTGAATTTCTCAGCGTCTCTGCGTCTTGGCGAGAGAATCTAACCTTTTTGCAGTGGACTCAATACATAAGACGCAAAACGGTTTGATATTGGACCTGCCCGGTTTCGGAAAACCGGGCAGGTCTTCAGATCGCCTGCCCCATTTGCCCCATTTCTGGGATACATCCTCTTGGGTTGCCCAATTGGGAAGTTGAATGGAAGGCTGGTCCACTGGCAATCCCCCTGTTCGTTAGATTGTGCTATCCAACACGAAGAACTTCCATACTCAGTAGACCACAATGTTGCCGAGCCTAACTCAGGACTTTGGACCGGTGACTGCGGACTACTGATACTCCTATCCGCCTTCCGAGTGCCGCTAATGAACTATGGCTTCGTAATCGACAACCGCAAGTGTATTGGCTGCCACGCCTGTTCCACCGCATGCAAAGCCGAAAACGACGTTCCCCTCTCGGTCAACCGCACCTGGGTCAAATATGTGGAGACGGGTCTCTATCCCGACAGCCGCCGCCACTTTCAGGTGACCCGCTGCAACCACTGCGTCAACCCGCCCTGCGTGCGCATCTGCCCGGTGACGGCGATGTACCAGCGCGCCGATGGCATCGTCGAATTCGACAGCGACGCCTGTATCGGCTGTAAAGCGTGTATGCAGGCGTGTCCCTACGACGCCATCTATCTCGACCCGGAGAGCCACACGGCGGCCAAGTGCCACTACTGCGCTCACCGGGTCGATCTGTTTTTAGAGCCGGCGTGCGTCGTCGTCTGCCCGGAACACGCCATCATCGCCGGGGATATGGACGATCCGTTCAGCGAAATCAGCCACCTGCTCGCCCGCCAGAACGTGACCGTGCGCAAACCGGAGCAGGGCACCGCCCCCAAACTTTTCTACATCGAAGGCAACGCCGCCGCTCTGCACCCCACCGCCACGGAACGCACACCGGATAGCTTCCTCTGGGCGGATGTGATTCCGCTGCACAGTGACAGGGTGACAGGGTGGCAAGGTGACAAGGTGAATAGGAGCACCCCGTCACCCCTTCACCCTGTCACCCTGTCAGACACCCCCCCTGGACTGCGCACCCCCGGCCCCCAGGGCCTCCCCGGAGCCGGCCCCATCCAGTTCGGCGGGCGGATGGCGGAGCAGATGGTGCAGGTGGCCTACAACGCCCAGCATCTGATCCCCTGGCACTGGCCTGTGCCCGCCTATCTGGTCACAAAAGCCATCGGCAGTGGACTCTTTATGCTCCTGGCCCTGGGCCCGGGGCTGGGACTCTTTGCCCTGGACGGGCTGACAGCGACGGTCTTCGGCCTCTTTGCCCTGCTCTTTATCGCCGCCACCACCGGTCTGCTGGTCTGGGATTTGGAGCGGCCCGAACGTTTTCTGCTCATTCTTATCCGCCCCCAGTGGAAAAGCTGGCTGACCCGGGGCGCGTTTCTGCTGATCGGTTTCAGCGTGCTGGCGGCGGTCTGGTGGTTGTTGGAAATGCTCGCCTATACAGGCGCTAGGGGTGCGCCGCCTCTGCGTGGATTGTTGCTCTGGCTGGGACTGCCCCTGGCCGGGGGCGTGGCCGTCTACACCGCCTTCCTCTTCGGCCAGGCCGAGGGGCGGGACCTGTGGCAGAGTACGCTGCTGCCGGTGCATTTGCTCATTCAGTCTTTGATGGTGGGCAGCGGCTTCGCCCTCTTCCTCGATCTTTTTATGACGCTCCCGGCTGAACTGACCGCCACGGCACGCACGGTCTTTGTCGTTCTGCTGCTGGTAGACCTGCTGGTGACGCTGCTGGGCGAGTTCGGGATGCCCCACGCCAGCGAAGTTGCGGCCCAGGCCGCCCACGAAATCAGCCACGGGCGCTACCGCGCCCACTACTGGCAGGGCAGCATCGGGCTGGGCCACGCACTCCCCCTCCTGCTCCTGTGGACCGGCTTCCCGTTTTTGGCCGCCCTGGCCGGTCTCTGCGCCATCGCCGGGCTGTATTTGTACGAGTACGCCTTTGTGATGGCGCCCCAGGAGATTGCGAATTCGTAAGGGAACGCCACCTTTCCTTCCGCCCTATTTCTCCAGAGGTATGAAACGTGAAACGTGAAATCAAACGAACCCTCTCACGTTTCACGTTTCACGCATCTGGAGGAGAAACCCAGCATCAACGAGTATCGCCATGACCTCCGACTCCAAACTCTCCCGCCTTTTCGCCGCGGTGTTGAAAAGCCCGGCCCTGCCCAGCCCCGCGGCGGCCACGAATGTGGCGGGCCAGGCCTTGCCCCGCTACGCCGAGAGCGACGCGCAGCCGGAGGCCGTTGAACTGACAACTGTCCTCCACCCGGACGGGCGGATGAGCCAATACCCGCCGTCCGAGAAGTGGGACGATTGGGTGGAGTGGGATGGCAAACTCTGGCCGAAGAGGGTGGCCCGGCGCTATACGCTTGTGCCCACCGTCTGCTTCAACTGCGAGAGCGCCTGCGGTCTGTTGGCCTATGTGGACAAGACGACTTTCGAGATTCGCAAATTCGAGGGCAACCCGGTCCACCCCGGCAGCCGGGGGCGCAACTGCGCCAAAGGCCCCGCCACCCACAACCAGACCTACGACCCGGAGCGCATCCTCTACCCGCTGAAACGGGTGGGCAAGCGGGGCGAAGGCAAGTGGAAGCGCATCAGTTGGGAAGAGGCCCTGGAGGAGATCGCCGCCAAAATGCGGGAGAGCCGTCAGCGCCGCCGGGATGGGATTATGTACCACGTAGGGCGGCCCGGCGAGGACCACTACACCAACCGCTGCATCACCGCCTGGGGGGTGGACGGCCACAACAGCCATACGAATATCTGCTCGGCAGGGGCACGGGCCGGCTACACCCTCTGGGGCGGCTTCGACCGGCCCAGCCCGGACTACGCCAACGCCCGCACAATTCTTCTCATCTCCAGCCATCTGGAGACGGGCCACTACTTCAACCCCCACGCCCAGCGCATTATCGAGGGCAAAATGGACGGGGCCAAACTCATCACCTTCGACCCCCGGCTGAGTAACACCGCGTCGATGAGCGATCTCTGGCTGCCCACCTGGCCCGGCAGCGAGACGACCGTCCTCCTGGCTATCGCCAACCATCTGATTCAGAACGACCTCTACGACAAAGAATTCGTGCGCCGCTGGGTGAATTGGGAAGAGACGTTAGAGGTGGTGGCAAATGGCAAGTTGCAGGTGGCAGACGAACTCGCCGACGCAATACGCAATACGCAATACGCACCGGGTAGTCGGGAAGGTTTTGCGCTGTTTGAACGTCTTCTCAAATCCCTCTACGCCGAATTCACCTTCGAGCGGGCCGCGGAGGAGAGCCAAGTGCCGGTGGAGCGTATCCGGGAGGCCGCGGCGGCTGTGGCGAAGTGTGAGGGTAAGCTGGCGACCCACACCTGGCGCAGCGCCAGCATCGGCAATCTGGGCGGCTGGCAGGTGGCCCGGGCGCTTTTCTTCCTGAATGTGCTGACCGGCAGTGTGGGCACGCCCGGCGGCACATCGGGCAACAGTTGGAACAAATTCACGCCCAAACCCTTCAAGACGCCCCCGGCCTTCAACGCCTGGAACGAACTGCACCTGCCCCACGAATGGCCCATCGCCCACTACGAAATGAGCTTTCTGCTCCCCCATTTTCTGGAAGAGGGGCGGGGGGAGATCGACGTCTACTTTACCCGGGTCTACAACCCGATGTGGATCAACCCGGACGGCTTTCTGTGGCTGAAGCATCTGCAAAACGAAGAGACGATGAAATGTCACGTAGCCCTGACCCCCACCTGGAACGAGTCGGCCTGGTTCGCCGATTACGTCCTGCCGATGGGCCACGCGGGGGAGCGCCACGACCTGATGAGCCAGGAGACCCACGCCGGCCAGTGGCTGGCCTTCCGTCAGCCTGTGCGCCGGGTGGCAATGGAGCGGGCAGGGCAGCCGGTCAAATTCAGCTACGAGGCCAACCCCGGCGAAGTCTGGGAGGAGAACGAGTGGTGGGTGGAGCTTTCGGGCCGGATGGACCCGGACGGCAGCCTGGGCATCCGCCAGTGGTTCGAGTCTCCCTACCGGCCCGGCGAGCTGATCAGCCAGGACGAGTATCACCGCTGGATTTTTGAGAACAGCGTGCCCGGTCTGCCCGCGGCGGCAGAGAAAGAGGGGCTGACACCCCTGGCCTTTATGAAAAAGTACGGGGTCTTTGAGATTGTCAAGGATTATTATGCGCCCTATGAAAAGGAAGTGGCCGAGGGGGGCGTAGAGGTGGACGGGGTGCGCCGGACGGGCTTCACCACCCCCAGCAAAAAGCTCGAATTCTTTAGCCCGACGATGCACGAATGGGGCTGGCCGGAGCGGGAATATACGATTCCCTGGCCGCTGAAAAGCCACGTCCACCCGGACAACATCGACCGGGGCAAGGGGGAGATGCTTCTGCTGCCCAACTTCCGCCTGCCCACGCTGATCCACACCCGCAGCGCCAACGCCAAATGGCTCTACGAAATCAGCCACAAAAACCCGGTCTGGATGCACCCCTCCGACGGGGCCCGGCTGGGCGTGGGCAGCGGCGATCTGGTGCGGGTGACGACGGAGATCGGCTATTTTGTGGACAAAGTGTGGATCACCGAAGGCATCAAACCGGGGGTGATTGCAATGAGCCACCACCTGGGCCGCTGGCGTCTGCAAGAGGATGTGGGGGTCAATCCGGGGATGTCGGCCCTGGCCCGGCTGGACGAGGACGGCGCGGGGGGCCATACGCTCAATATCATCCACGGCGGGCGCTCCTGGGAGACCTTCGACCCGGATACCAGCCGCATCTGGTGGGAGGATGTGGGCGTGCATCAAAACCTGACCCACGCCGTGCATCCAGACCCCGTCAGCGGCGCGCACTGCTGGCTGCAAAAGGCGTCGAACGTGCGCAAGGCCGATCCCGGCGACCGCCACGGCGACGTATGGGTGGACACCAACCGCTCGATGGAAGTCTACCTCGAGTGGCACGCCCTCACCCGCAGCGCGGTCACCTACAGCCCGGACGGAACGCGACGGCCCAAGTGGTTCAAGCGCCCACTTTCGCCCGCAGCCGAGGCGTATAAATTGCCGGAGAAGCCCTGGAGAACTTGACAGGGTGACAAAATGACCGGGTGACAAGGTGATAAAATGTCAGTTTACGCCCGTGTCGAGTATAGTACGTAGCGGAGATTCTGCTATACTCAGGGGAGAATCCACGGCGGATGACCCACAATTCCTGGGGGAATCGTCGTCATCCGCCGTCTGTCAATTCACCCACTCTACGGAGACGCGCTAATGGACTTTGCACGAACGAACAAACGACGAACCCTCCTGGCTTGTTGCCTGCTCCTGCTGCTCGTTCTGTCGGGATGCAGCGGCCCCACTTCCAGCGCGCCCTCGCCAAATGCGGATGCCTCAGCCGCGCCTCCCCTGAAATTAGACCCTTCTGTGGATGCCAAAACCCTCGCCGCGGTCAAAGATCGGGCCGATGTACTGGTGTTCGATGTGCGGGAGCAGTGGGAATACGACGAGAAGCACATTCCCGGCGTCCAGCTCATTCCAATGAACACAGTCCCCGCCCGCCTGAGTGAAATCCCGAAAGACAATGAGGTGATCGTCACCTGTCTCAGCGGCAACCGTAGCGGTCAGGTGGTCGAGTTTTTGCGTCAGCAGGGCTTTACGAATGTCCACAATATGACCGGAGGCATTCTTGCCTGGGAAGCGGCGGGGTACGCGGTCGAGCGATAACAATCGGTTCTGCAGAAACCTGACAACCGGGAATTCTTTTCGCTCCAACGACCAAATGCTTCGGTTTCACTTCTCTGTTGCAGAGTACCTGCACCTTTTGTCCGGGTTTGATTTGCAACGCATCCCGCACGTCCCGGGGAATGACGACCTGATATTTGGGAGAGACTGTGACTGTATTCATACGATTGTCCTGTCAATATGGCAAGCGTAGCACATACATCCATCGTATCGCGTTTTTGTGGTAAATTCAAAGGCGTGTGGTGTATTGCCCACTTTCGTATCTTTGTACCTATCGTTTCCGATAGACACCCGCATCTGTCAGTGTGGGCCGCTGGGGTCGCCCGGCCACCAGTGCGCCGTCCTGCACAAATTCCTCTTCCCGCCCCGCCAACTCCTCGATCAGCCGTTCGCGCCAAACCGCGACACGCGCCGCTGATTCCCCACTCAGATCGTGCAATTCAGTCGGGTCATTTGCCAGGTCAAAGAGCAGTTCCCGTCCGCTCTGGCTGTACCAGACATACTTTTCCCGGCCATCGGTCAGCCACTGGTTGGAATCGGCGTGGAGAAAATGCTCGCCGTGGAGATAGGGCCGCCAGCCGTCGGTTTCCCCCCGCACCAGCGGCAGAATACTGCGCCCGTCGATGTGATCCGGCACGGCCACACCGGCCAGATCGCAAAAGGTGGGCAGCAGATCGCGCAGTTCGATGACCTGATCGACCTGCCGCACCTGTTGGCTGGCCCGTCCGGCCTGATGCACATCAGCGCTTTTGGGCAGGCGCAGAATGAACGGTAGCCGGGCAGAGCTATCGAAGGGGTAGCCTTTGGCGATGTGGTTGTGGTCGTAGAGCATCTCCCCGTGATCCGATGTAAAGACAATCGCGGTGTTATCCAGCACGCCGTTTTCGTACAACGCCTGGAACATCCGGTTCAGGCTGTAGTCGATGTGGCTGATCTGGGCGTAGTAGGCCCGGCGGGCGTAGTCCCGCTGGGCCGCATCCGTGGGCACGGGACTGTCCAGCCCGCGTACGGGCAACGCGTCCGGCGCCCAGTCACCCATCACCGGGTCGGGCAGTTCTTTGGCCAGATAGCGGTCGAGAAAGGATTGGGGCGGGTCCAGGGGCGGATGGGGTCGGTGATAGGACATCATCAAAAAGAAGGGTTTGGTGGGGTCCCGGCGGCGCAGAAAATCGATGCTCTGGCTGGTGACCCAACTGGTGGGATGGAGCATTTCGTCGTAGGGCCAGGGCCGGGCCGCGTAGCCGTTGCAGCCCACGCCTGAATCGATGTAATCTGCCTGGGGACCGAGCCGTTCCCGCAGCCAGGGGGTGTAGTCATCCACCAGCCCGTAGTCGTCCCGCTTGGCGCGCTCCCGGTGCAGATAGCCGTCGTGGAGAATCACATTGTGGAAGCCCATCAGATTGCG
>JAHDWH010000218.1 GCA_023384455.1 Caldilineaceae bacterium
CTGACCGGTCGCACGCTGGAAGAGTGGCTGCGCCGGGACTTCTGCAAACGCCACACCAGCCAGTTCAAGAAACGGCCCATCGCCTGGCATCTGGCCAGCGATCCCACGGCGGGCGGGCGCAAAAAGAGTGGGCCACCGGCCTTCGAGTGTCTGCTCTACTACCATTCCACAGGTGGCTATGCGCCTCTGCTCGGGAGAGGCGGCCCCAGCGACATCCTGGCCCGTCTGCGCACCCAATATGTGGACCGTCTCCTGGCCCCGGCCCAGCGGGAGCTGGCCCAGGCCCGGCGGGAGGGCAACGAAACCGCGGCGGCCCAGGCCGTGGCCACCATCCAGGAATTGGAGGATTTCGCCCGTCGTCTGCGCCAGGTGGAGGAGGGGGGCTTTGCCTGTGGGGAGTTGGAGAAGCTGCTGGCCGCCGAACCCCTGGACCGCTGGGCCGGGGATGGGGTCTTCCCCCCCGGCAGCCGGGCCGAACTGCTGGCCCAGGAGGAGGGGTGGCAGGTGGATGTCAACGACGGCGTGCGGGTCAATGTGGCGCCGCTGCAACAGGCGGGTCTGCTGGCGGTGGATGTGCTGGCGAAGAAGGATGTCTCCAAAGCCATCGCCGACCGGGCCCGCTGGCGTTCCGACGAGCGGCGCTGGGTGCGGGCCGGCAAGCTGCCCCGCTGCGGCTGGATGGGCGACGACATCCCGGAGAGTCCCCGATGGACGGAACTCGCGCCCGAGCGGGAGAAGGAAAGAGCGCGGTTGGAGGAGAAGCGGGCGAAGGTGCTGGCGGAGTTGGGGGGGGATGAAACGTAGTGCATAAGGTGGCGAAGCCACAATTTGCGTGCGGAAACGTGAAGACGTGAAACGTGAGATCGGGTGACGACACCTCACGTTTCACGTTTCAGTTGGTTGGCCGACCGACTAACGCTTGTACGTTAGTTCCTCGCTGGTACGGAATAGCGTGTGGTGCGACGAAGCAAAACCCATGAAAAGGAGAAGTCAGATGAAAAAGCGTGTGCATTTTCAGTCTCGGCATTTCTGGTCGGCGGTCCTGCTCATTTTGGTTGCCTTAGGCATGAATGGTTCCGAAGTTCCCCTGCCGCCCATCAACCCGGCCATGCCCGTTGCCAGTCTGCGGCCACCGGTGGATGCAGTGCATCCTAACGAACTGACACCAGAAGAGCAGAGCCAGATGTTACAGGAGGCGATGGCGAATCTATGGCGGATACGCTCCGTATACAACGCTCCACAGGCTGAGGCGCGGGAGAGTGTGGCCCAAAATGGGCGCATAGCCTACATCGGACTGGACGAGAATCTCTATCTGATCGATCCGGATGGCAAGAACGAACAACCCGTCACGACTGGTCTGCAAAAGACAGGCGCGCCCAGTTGGTCACACAGCGGCGAACACATTGCCTTTGTTGCAGCCAATGAAACAGGTAGCCAGCGCTGCCTTAACAGATTGCATGTCTCCAGTGGACAAATTCAGGAATTGAGTTGCTTCAACGATGCCACTTTCCCTCGCTGGGCACCCGATGACACGCATCTTGTGGTCTTCGCCGAAAACGGAAGCCCTGCGGGCTGGCGAGCCTGGGTTGTACCGGCAGCCGGTGGCTCGGCAGTTGCGCTGGCACCGGGCTTGGGGCAGAACTGGTCGCCCGCCTGGATCGATGCCCAGACGGTTGTGTTGCCGGGTGAGACTGCACCCGACATTTGGAAATTGCATCGTGTCAACATCGCTCAGCCGGGGATGGCGACACCCATCACCCCGGAATTCCGTTGCGGCAGCGACTGCGAATGTGGGCAAGGAGATGCGTGGTTAATATTCCCGGATGTGGCCCCCAATGGCAGCGATGTGGCCTTTATGGGTGGGTATACGGTCAGCAACAAAAATTCCTGCGTCGCCTACTATGCACTCTATCTGGTCGATCCGAATGGGAATTCCCAACCGCGCAAGATCGCTGATCTGGCCGATACAAGCAGCGGCACGGCCAGCGGCGGAATGGTGCTGTGGGGACCAAACAACCAAAAGGTGGCAGCATACGCTGGTGGCGCGGACAATATCACCCGCTTGAATCTGGTGGACACCACCAATGGACAGCTTACGACTTTTCAGGAAAAGGGAGGAAGTGGCTGGGGATTCTTTGATTGGTCGCCAGATTCACAGTTTCTTTCCGCCGGCTATGCTTTGCCAAATGAACCATACAAACTATATACGGTCGATCCAGCGGCATCCCCCGTCTTTCGCCAAGTGGCGAACGGCTCGGATTCCTCATGGATTGAGCGACAGTTTGATGAAGTGGATTTGAGCATCACCGGGCTGGAAGTCACCCAGGCCATCCAGAATCTGGCCAACGAAGTTCCCTCGGTGGCGGGCAAACAGACGTGGGTTCGGGTGTATGTGCGCAGTGCCCAGGGCACGGTCGAAAATGCCTCGGCCAGGCTCACTCTGACGCGCAACGCTGAGTCCAAGACGATTGTGCCGGTCAACAATCCGATTGCTGTCTATGAGAATGGGGGGCAACGGGCTGAGCCTGGTCACTCCTTCAATTTCCTCTTGCCTTTGGAGTGGAGTCAAGGCGACATTCAAATAAGGGCGCAGGTATTTCCACCGGCCAGCGCGCTGGATACGAATCCGACGAATAATGTGTATCCCACCGCGGATCAACCTGCCCTGAGCCGCACATTTACAGAGAGAAAGTTGCTCAAAGTGGCTTCCTGGCGCTTCTCTATCACCTCCGGGGAGAATACTTATTCCGTTGCAGACGGAGAAGCAGAGTCGACAATGGATTATGTGCGCGCCACCTATCCTGTGGCGGCGGATGCTGTTGATCTGGACGATCGGGGGGAGATTTCTATAGCAAGAGGCGACAAAAGTTGGAACAACTTTCTAATCTCGCTTTCCCGCGAAATTAGAACCCGATGTTCCAGCGCTCGCGACGCAGACGGTGGTGTGGTGGCCTGTTATGGTTGGGTACCTGGTCAACTCTATTCGAAAGGATATATGGGATACGCTCCTGGTGGCTATGCAATTGCTGGCCTGTCCAATCGAGAAAGCATTGCCTCCCACGAAATAGGTCACGTCTTGGGGAGGCTACATGCCGTCGGATGTGGAGCGAAAGGCAGTTTCGACTATGATCTGATTTATAGTGGGTTACTGCAAGAAATCGGTTTCTTCGGCGATCAGGCAAGCCAGAGAACCTACACAGGTGATGCAGGCTACTATGATTTTATGTCCTATTGTGGGGTCAACAGCGGGATGCAGTGGGTTACCAAACACACGTTTGATGCACTCTACAACGCGCTACCTCCAAAAGAGCAGAGAGTATCAGAAGGTATACTTCCTTCTGAAATCTCTCAAAATCAGCCATATCTGGTCATTTCCGCTCTCCTTTCACAGCAGGGAAATGTGCAGTTCTATCCTGTCTATATGGTTGAGCGAACGGTGGGCTGGGACGAGCAACCGGGCACGGGGAGCTACCGTCTTGAATTGCGGGATCAAAACGGTGGGGTGGTATTCACCCGCTACTTCGAGCCAAATCAAGATGTCCCCGGTCAGACTATTGAGTCAATGCTCATCTACGAAGAAGTCCCCTTCGTTGCCGATCTGGGCGCAATTGTGCTGTTGAGCGAAAACACCGAACTGGACAGAATTGTGGTTGCGGGTCACGCTCCGCAGGTGTCTGTCCTGTATCCTTTGGCCGGGGTCGAAGTGAATGGTACGACTCCCCTTGCGTGGACCGCCAGCGATCAGGATGGCGATTCCCTTTCCTATCTGGTAGAGTTCAGCCCTGACGGTGGGGCAAGCTGGCGTGTACTCGCTATCGATCACAAGCTTCTCCAGCTAGAGGTGGATTCTCGCTCCTGGCCACAGACTGCACAGGGGCAAATCCGGGTAACGGCCTCTGATGGTATCAACGTGACCTCAGCTACTTCTGGACTCTTTTCCGTGACTTCAAAATCGCCGATTGCCCGCATTCTGTCGCCACAATCCGAGCAATCCCTGTCTCCCGAACTTGGGTTTGACCTGATTGGCAAAGGACAGGATCCAGAAGATGGAACGCTAAACAACGCCTCCTTGGTCTGGTATATTGACGGGAATCGTGTGGGTAGTGGTCAGGTTGTCAGTATAGATCCCTTGGCTTTGGGTAAGCATACAATCTCTCTTGAGGTAACGGACAGCAACGGAAATGTCACGACTACTGGGATTGAGGTGACCAGTGGCCCGTGGTTTGACAGCCTTTATTTGCCAACCATCCGATCTGGCAATTAGGAGAACGCACCAGATGAGGCGCATTGGCTCCCGAAGTCGGTTTGTCATAATCCTGTCGGTTGTTGCGCTTGTGCTGGTTGCTGGGTGGTACGATGGGCCAGTCAGACAGGCAGTCTTGCTCACCACCGATCTGGTTTTACAGCCGTCGTTCAGTGTCTTGGCCCCCTTCAAGTCAAAGATCGTTCCTACAGTCGTTGAAATACCCTACGATGAGGGTATGATGATGACTACAGCCACAATACTCTACCCCGTCGGCGTGGAAAACGGCGGCGGGGTCATCCTTGCGCCTGGCTACCTGCCTACAATGAGCGATCCTTTGCTCGATCGGCTGGCCCAGGACCTTGCCCAGATGGGGTTTTTTGTTCTCATCCCGAAAACAGCAAGGCTGCGCCAGGGGCTGGTGACACCCGAAGATGTGGAAGTGCTTGTGGCGGCTTTTCTGTGGCTGTCCGAACAGCCGGGTATTAACCCTGAGTCTATCGGTTTCGCTGGCTTCTGTATTGGCGGTTCTCTGGCAATGGTTGCCGCAGCAGACTCGCGCATCAACGAACGAGTAAGTTACATCAACATCTTTGGCGGCTATTTCGATGCCCGCAGCGCCTTTCGGTCGATTGGCACGCACACGATGATCCTTAGCGATCGGACAACCCCCTGGCAACCGGCACCCCAGGCGGTCGCACTCTATTTGCAGAATGTGCTGATGCATATTGAAGATGATACAAGCCGCAAGCAAATTGAGTATGCATTGCAAGAGAATCAATCAATCGATATTGCTGCACTTAGGCCTGATGTCCGTCGGATATACCAGGTTCTCGCGGCCAGTACACCCAGTGAAATGGAGAGACGGCTGTCAGAACTTTCAGAAGATAAGTTGGCATATTTTGCAGCGATATCGCCAAGTCACGCGATCAGCCAACTCAAGGCAAGAGTTTTCGTTATGCACGACATCGCGGACCCTTACATGCCTGTCTCCGAATCATATCAGCTAGCCGAGGCTATTCCTCCATCTACTGAAGTGGTCATTACACGCTTTCAACTCTTTAACCATGTCCATCCTTCGGGAGTGCTTGGCAGGGCCATTTTGGCGAAAGAGAGTGTGAAGTTGATGTGGCACTTGTCGCGTTTATTCGATGTGATGACACCCTAAATCTGGACAGCACGAACCAGATCGACCTATTATCGGGAAGGTACTTGAGTATTACTATGGGTGACACCCTACAAAAACAAATCCACACACTTGTAACCCAGACCTTCGCAGCTCGCTCCGGGGCCTGGTTGGTCTGGTGCGATCCCCACGGCCAATGGCTGCCCCTTCTCAAGCGGGTGGCCGACGACCGGCGTATGGGGGGCTTCCCGTTGGTGGAAGTCACAGAGCGGATCGGTGGCAGCATCGGCGGCCCGGTGGCCCGGCGGGAATTGCAGCAACGCCTGGATACCAATCAATCCTTTGTACTGTATGTGCCAGCCGCCCCGTCTGGGCTGGGCTGGCTGTGGGGACAGGCCTTGTTGGCGGAACGCATCTACGATACATCCTTGCGCGCCCAATTGATGGAGTGGGACTGGCGTCCTCACAGCTTGACTGTGAGCGATGAAGAAGTGGCGGCCCTGGCCCGGGCTAACCTGCAACAAGACCCGGCGGAATGGGGTTCCGGCGGTTTACAACCGGATATGGACCAGTTGCTCGAACTGCTGGCAGGTTTGCGTACCCCGGATGAAGAGAGCCGCCTGGTCCTTGATCTGACGGTGGAGCAGACTGGTCTGCCCCCCGTAGACAACGAAGATATTCCCGGATGGCGGCGACGCTGTCTGGCCCTGTTGCTGGTCACCCAGGCCCATCACACCGCACCAGACATCATCCCAGAGAGCCACGAACGTGTGATTGCCAACCCTCAGCGCAGCCTTGCCCTGGAACTGATTGCGCGCTGGACCGACAGCTATCGGTTAGCGGAACGGCTGCCCGCAGCGATTGCCGATGCGGACGCTGTGGCTGGACTGAGCAGTCTGTTGTCTGGGGCTGATGCCCGCCATGGCCCTTTTCTCTCCCACGCGGCCGAAAAGGCTTGTTTTGCCAACAGTTGCAGCCAACTGGCCCGGCGCGAGGGGCGCGCGTTGGTGGATGCCCTCGCCGGGTTGAAAACAGAGATCGAACGCCACGAGCGGGGTCTTTGGGGCTATCGTATGCTGGACAATTCGCGGGCAATTGCCTGGGGCGAACTGCTCCGTCTCAGTTCCGCCGCCCAGGAGATGCTGGCCGCAGCGACCGACCGCGCATGGGCATCACCCCAGGAGGCTACGAACTGGTATGTCTCTGGTGGCTGGCGGCTGGACCGGGCTGGCGAGGAGATCGAGCGCAGCCTGGAGGTGACCTCACCAGAATTGACCGCGCTGATTGCACCCTTGCGTAGTGCGTATCGGGCGCGCTGGGAAGATGCAGCCATGCGCTGGTCGGCGTGCTGGGTGCAGGCGGGCTGTCCGATGCCCCAGGGGTTGGGCACAGCCGGGGCGTGGTTGCAACAGAAACTTGACGCCCCAAGCGCTCCGACGGTTGTCCTGACTGTGGACGCGCTGCGTTTTGATCTGGGGGCCAGCCTGGCCGAACGGTTGAACCATCAGGAAGGCGTCGAGCGGGCCAGGGTGCAGCCCGCCCGATCACCCCTGCCCTCCATCACCGCGTTGGGAATGGCTGCGGCTCTCCCCATCGCCGAGGAGCAGCTAGAGGCGGAATTGGCTGGGGGCAAGTGGCAGATGCGCCGCTCCGGCTCTACCGACAATCTGAGTATTGCCCAAACACGCCGCAACTGGTGGTCCAACCAGGCCAAAACCCAAGTCGTGGAGAGCCTGACATCTATTCTGAGTGACGACTTCCCTGCGCCCTCGACAAGTCTCCAGCGGTTGGTGGTCTACGACGGGGCCATCGATCAGATGGGCCACGACGACGAACTGGCCTTTCAAGGCAGCCGGGCCGCGCTCAACCGCTATCTGGCCGTGATTGAACATCTGCGCGAGCGGGGCTGGCGGCGCATTCTGCTGGTTACGGATCACGGCTTTATGCGCTGGGCTGGTACCCAAGAGCATCACGTTTCGTTCCCCCAGCCAGAACCAGGCTATCAATCACGCCGGGCCGCGGCCTATCCAGTAGCAACGACCCTGTCCGCTCCCCAGGCCCTGGCCCCTGGCGACAGGTGGAAGATCGCATTCCCCCACGGCGCGGCCTGCTTTCGCACGTACGGCGGTTTGGGCTATTTTCATGGCGGTGCCTCCCTGCAGGAGTGGATCATCCCGTGTATTGTCGTGGAGTGGCCACAGACGGCGCAGCCGGTCGATGTGCAGATTGAACCCATTGAGCGTATCCTGAGCCAGCGGCCTAAGATAGTACTGAATGTCTCGACAGGCAGTCTGCTGCGCGAGGACAACATACCGCGCCAGGTCGAAATCGTCGTCCGCAACGCCGAGAGCCAGGCCATTCTCTTCCGCTCGCAGACGGTGACAGCAACGGGCGAAGTGGCGCAAATAGAAGTGGCTCTGCGCGCAGACGAGGGGGTCAGCGCCGAACGGAATACCCCGCTGCGCATCCAGGCGCGGGACCCACGCACTGAAGTACTCCTGGCCGAAGTCGAGTGTACCCTTATGATCGAACTTGGAGGATGGTAGACGTTACCGATGGAAACGAACCACAACAGCTTCCAGCCGGATAGACTGGACCAGTTGCTCTTTACAGCCTTTCCCGGCCTGGTTATGCGCAAGGACCTGACCCAGACCCTGCGCGGGATGAGCAAGGCGCCCAGTTACGTGTTGGAGTTTATGCTGGGCAAATACTGCGCCGATCTCTTTGACGCCGACGCTGTGCGCGAGGGGCTGGAATTGGTGCAGGAGGAGGTCGCCCGCTACATTCCCCGAGGCGACGAGACTGAAGTGATCAAGGCGTCTATCCGCCAGCGCCCTCCTCGTCGTCTCATCGATCTGGTGCAGGTGACACTGGACGAGCGGCTGGAGAGTGGGGTCTACTGGGCCAGCCTGGTGACAGCCAATATCCACAATGTGAATATCCACGACAAGACGGTGGAACTCTACGACCGGCTGCTGACCGCGGGCGTCTGGTGCAACATACTCGTGAACTACGACGACACCTATCGCTACCGCGGCCAGACGTTTCCCTTCGTGATCCAGCGGTTGGAACCTGTCCAGGTGGGCCGGGTCGATCTGGCTGAGTACTGCGCCGGACGCGCTCAATTTACACGGGATCAGTGGATCGACGCACTGATCCGCACAATGGGCTACGAGCCATTCCACCCCGCCCTCACCCCCCGTGTCAAGCTGCTCTATCTGGTGCGCATGATTCCTCTGGTCGAGGCCAACTATCATATGATCGAGTTGGGGCCGCGCCAGACAGGCAAATCTTTCTGCTTCACCGAACTCAGTCCCTACGGTACTCTGCTGGCTGGCGGCGCAGTGACCGTGCCCAAACTCTTTGTCACTACAGCCGGACGTTCTACGCCGGGCCTGATCCGTTCCCAGGACGCCATCGGCTTTGACGAGATTGCGGGCGGCACATTCAACAAAGACGACGACAAGAATCTCTACAAGAATTATATGGAGAGCGGTCAGGTGAGCCGGGGCACCATCACCGTGACTGGCGAGGCAGGCTTTATCTTCAACGGCAATATCAACTACAACCCACGGGAGGGGATGCAGGCGGATCACCTCTTCAAGCCGCTGCCTCTCTCCATCAGCGACGACACTGCCTTTCACGACCGCTGGGCCGCCTATCTACCTGGTTGGGAGATGCCGTCCATCAAGCCAGAGATGTTGACTACGCATGTGGGCTTCATCCTCGACTATGTGGCCGAACTCTTCCATCGGGAACTGCGCCATGCGGGGAATTACGGGAATCTGTGGGAGCAATGGTTTGCGCGCCCGGACGGGGAATGGAGCGAACGGGACCGGCGCAGCATTGTGCGCACTTTTTCTGGCCTGGCCAAGCTCATCTTCCCTTCTGGCGAAATGCAGAAGGAAGATGCCCGTCTACTGCTGGAGATGGCTCTGGACTTGAGGCTGCGGGTGCGACTGCAACTGCACGCGATGGACCGTAAGGAATTTTCGTTGACATCCTTCTCTTATGTGGACAGAGAGACGAACGAAATCCATATCGTCAAAGTTTCTGTATAGTCCGATGGAGAGGTCAATCGCTCAATGCCAATCCACTTCTACCGTTCCACCGACCCCTACTACGAGCTGACCAACCACTCGGCCCACCCTATTCTTCTGGATGGCCTGAGCTATCCCACGGTGGAGCACTACTACCAGGCCCAGAAGTTTGCGGGCACGCCCTACGCCGAGACGATTCGCGCCGCGCCCAACCCGATGCTGGCCCGGCGCATGGGGCGCAGCAAAGAGCATCCCCTCCGACCCGACTGGGATGCGGTGAAAGAATCTGTGATGTTCCGCGCCACCCTTGCCAAATTCGAGAGCCACGCCGACGCACGGGCCTCCCTTCTGGCTACTGGCGACGAAGAACTGGTGGAAGCCTCCCCCCACGACGCCTATTGGGGCAGCGGACCGGGCGACCGGGGGCAGAACCGCTACGGCCAGATTCTCATGCAGGTGCGGGCCATCCTGCGGGAGCAGGACGGAGAAGAAGAGAAAGGCTAAAATGTGACTGACTTCTCGCTTGACGTGCTGCTGGTGCGGGCCGAGGAGGTGTGGCGCAGCCACGGCAAGCACAGCAAACGGGGCTGGCGCAGGGGCGACTGGGTTGTCCATAACCGGCGGCGGCTGGATGTGATGGGCTGCTACTCCTTCAACACACAAGAACAACTGGCCCAACCTCTGCCGGAAGGGCTACCCAGCCCCTTCACCACCGCAGAACTGGCGACAGCATCCCGGCTACCCCGGCGTCTCGCCGGTCAGATGGCCTACTGCCTACGGGAGATAGAACAGATTCAGGTGGTGGGCAAACGGGGTAACGCCCTACTCTATTCCGTACCAGCGAGGAACTAAGGCTTGTGCGTTAGTCAGTCGGCCAACCGACTGAAACGTGAAACGTGAGGTGTCGTCACCTACTCTCACGTTTCACGTCTTCACGTCTTCACGTCTTCACGTTTTCGTACGCATATTGTGGCTTCGCCACCGTATGCAATAAGGATGGGAGCAAGTATGATTCTCGAAGAACGGCTACAGGAATTGCTGGAAGAAGCCATTGTAGAACAGTTCCCCATACGACTTCGTTGCGCCACGGGGGATAAAATTTTGTATACACGGATCGGAAGGAACACAGATTTTTATTAATCCGTGTTCTCTTTTATCCGTGTATACAAGCCTTTTTTCAGGGCAGTTCTCCATGCGACTTCGTTGCGCCACGGGGGATGAAATTTTGT
>JAHDWH010000219.1 GCA_023384455.1 Caldilineaceae bacterium
GACCTCGCCAGCCGGGGGTGTTCTGCAACGTCTGCACGCTGACCGCGGGCACGGACGAAACCACATCGTAGCGGCTGACCGGCGCGGACTGCACCCACAGGGCCACCAGATCATCCGGCGAGCGGGCCTGGAAGCTGTAATCGGTCAGCACCGTCTTCGCCTCCCCCGCGGCGTAGAGCAGGGCCGTGGGCGCGCTGGTGGTGATGCGTTGCACCAGTTGCTTGCGCCCGCTCCATTCCTCCTGCCGCCAGTCGCTGTTGGCGTCCTCCGGCTGGCGTTGCAGACCCACCGGATTCTCCCAGCCCGCACCGTCGTAGATGGAAAAGGTGGCCTTGCGCAGATAGACCCGGGGCGGCACCACATCCGGCCCGCCGCCGACGCCCTCGTTTGTGCTGACTTTCATCACCACAATTTGGGCAAGCTCCTCCCCGCCATCCAGCAGAAAACGGTTGGGCAGACCGTTGCCGATGCGCCCAAAACGCAGACCCGACGAACGGCGCAGTTCGGGGAAAAGCTGCTCGCTCAAATCCTCCATCGGCTGATAGACCGGCTGCATCACTTCGTAGACCCGCCAGGCCAGGCTGTTGACCGAGACCGGCGGCAGCAAAATTCCCACCAGCAGAATCAGCACAATCAGCCCGGCACTGGTTATCGTCCGATCCAGCACCAGACCGGGGCTGTAGTCAATCTTGCGCGCCTGCCAGCTCTCTTCCAGGGTGCGGTGGTCCAGCCAGAAGTGCAGGGCCAGGGCCAGGGCCAGCGCGATAGCCAGGGGAAAGCGTTCGCCGGAGCCATAGAATTGGATTGTGCCCAGCAGCCAAAGCACGGGCAGACTGCCCACCAGCCCGTTGCGGGTGCGCAAAAGCAGCCAGGCCGTGGCCGACACCCCCAGCCAAATCACCGCGCCCATCAGCCAGAGGAAAACCAGATCGTCCTGGTGTGCGCCCCCGGCCAGAATGCCCCGCTGCCATTCACCAAAACGCCAGACCAGACTGAGCCAATCCGCGGTGATGCCCTCGGCCACAGCAAGCCAATCCCCGCTGGCAAAGGCCTCCCGCAGGCTGGCCAGACCGGGCAGCCAATCCACAATCACCTGTGTCAGCAGGGCCAGCCCCAGGCCAAACCAGAGCAGCAGTCCCAGCCCGTTGACCGTCACCCGGACCAGCCAGCCCCGCCCCCGGGTCAGCCGCAGCCCAGCCGCTACCAGCAGCCAGACGGTCAGCAGGGCCAGGGGTCCCACCCATTCCAGCGCCACGTCCGTCCCCCGCATATCCACCCAGCGGGCGCTGCGCACCCCGGCCGCGGGCAGAATCGCCAGAATCAGCCCGGCCACAAAGACGCCCCAGCCCAGCCGGGGACGAAAGCGGCTGTCCAGCCAGCCCAGCAGACGGACAAAAGCGTGGGGTTGCTCCTCCCGATAGCGTATGCCAGCCGCCATCAGCCCACCTCCTCTTCCACTTCCTGGGAAATCACGCCGCCGGTGGGGGTTGTGCGCAGCACTGTGCGCCGCCGCCGATAGGTGAGGGAGGCGCGCAGGGGTGTGCCCGCCTGGAGAAATTGGGCGGAGATTTCGTGGCGGGTCAGCATCTCGCCCAGCACCTCCTGAATGCGGGCCTCGCCCTCTGCCATATCCTCTGCCACATCCTCAGCCGCGGGCGTCACCAGCATCGCACTGCTCACCACCCCGGCCCGGCGCAGATGGAGCAGTTCGGCCATCCACGCGGCCGATGTGGCCGCCATATCCGGGGTGATGACGACGACCGTCTGCCCCCGGCCCACCATCTGGCGGTTTTGGCGCAGGAGCGTATCCAGGGGTGTGTCGCCGGTCTGGGCCGGGGCCAGCGCGGCCAAAATCTGCCAGAGATGGCCTTTGCCGGGCAGAGGCGGCACAGTCACAGAAAGGGGGCCGAGGGGTCCGCTCCCCGCGGCCAGCAGCCCCACCGCCCGCCTGTCCCCGCCCGAGAGAAGCTCGGCGGTCAGGCTGGCCGCCAGGACAATCGCATATTCCAGCGTGCTGGTCGCACCGCTGCCCCGGTGGGTGGCGGCGTTCAAATCCAGCACAATCCAGAGATCGCCGCTGGGTTCGGCCTCCACTTCGCTTACCATCAGGTCGCCCCGGTGGGCTGTGCTGGGCCAGTGGATATGGCGCAGACTGTCGCCGGGCCGGTAGCCCCGCACCACCGGGCTGCGGTCATCCCCGGCCAGGGGGCGGCGGCGGCGGTCCCGCCCCACCAGCGCGCCCCGGGGCAGCTCCATCGACGGCAACTGGGCCACTCGCGGGTAGACGAGCAGGGCCTCGCTCTCCCGCCCCTGCACTTCTATGCGAAAGAGTCCGAAGGGGTCGCCCGCGGTCAGTTTGTGTGGGCCAAGACGAAAGACCCCCCGCTGTTCACAGGTGGCCTCGGCCCGCCAGCTATACTTTTGGTTGGCCCCGCAGCTTATCACCTGGCTGGGATTGTAGCCGGGCAGGTACGAATCGTCCTCCATTTCCAGCCAAATCAGGGGCAGCACCCCTTCGTTGTGGACGATAAATTCCTCCTGCAAGGAATCCCCGGCCACCAGCATACTGCCCCGCCGCCGCCGTTCCAGACGGATGCTCCCCACCTGACGGCGCACCCAAAACCAGGCCGCGGCATAGACGCCGAGGAGGGTGACAATCAGCAACACCCAGACCGGGCTGGGGTTGAGCAGATGGACGAGCAACAGCCAGGGGCAGAGGTAGAGCGGCCAGAGCAGCCGGGGCTGAATACGATGACCGGGGGGCAGTTCCCGGTTGAGAAAGCGGACGATGGCGGCGCGCAGGGGTGCGCGCGAAGGTGCGCTGTGGGTGGGGGCGGACGGGCGCTGACGGGTCATGGATTGGAAGTTCCTGGGTTTTTGTGCCACAATAGCGCGGATTGGACGCGCTGACATTTTACCACAGACGGCAAGTGATCAGTAGCTCTGTAACGCAAGCTGTTAGCTTGCGCCCAACCCGACGCAGAGCGTCGAAGAGCCGTCCCCACGCGGAGCGATGGGAACGAGAATAGACTATGCACACTCCCCCTATCGGCCTCACCGCCTCCATCGCCGGACCCGTCCGCTGGATCGCGGGCGCGCCCTGTCTGCCCGTCCATTTGCCAGAGGGCAGCGCAACCGTCGAGGGGCCGGTGGCCGGACGCTACTTTCTGGCCCGTTGCGCCGAGGAGGTGGACGGCGAGCGCACGGAGTGGAGCATCTATCTGCGCCGCCCGCTCTATGCCGTGCAGCAGCGGGGGGGCGAGTGGCTGCTCCATCTGCCGCCGGACGACGACCCCGGCCACGCCTGGCTGCGTCGCCGGGCAGAGGGCGCGGGCGTCCATCTGCTCGGACCCTTCGGCAACGGCTTTGCCCTGCCCGACAGCGGGCGCAACCTGCTCCTCCTGGCCGATCTGACCGACAACCCCGGCCGGCTGGCCCTGCTCCTGGCCCTGCTGGAACCGATGCTGGACCGGGGCGGACGGGTGACACTGCTCCTGCGCCTCAACGGGTCCCTGGACGAAGCCGCGCTCTCCCATCTGCCTATCGCCGTAGAAATCCACACCGCGCCCGACGAGGCGGCCTGGGCGAAGGCCCTGTCCACGGCCATCCCCTGGGCGGACCAGATTTGCGCGGGTCTGCCCCCCAGCCGCTACGGGCCCCTGGCCCAGGCGGTTCAGGCCAAACGCTTCCGGCTGGAAGAGGGCTTCTGCCAGATACTCGTCCAGGCCGACATTCTCTGCGCGGTGGGCGCGTGTCTGGCCTGTGTGATTCCGACAGCCAACGGGGGCATCACCCGGGCCTGCACCCACGGGCCGGTCTTTGATCTGACGCGGCTGGCCCTGTAACGCAAGCTGTTAGCTTGCGGTCTGGCGCAAGCTAACAGCTTGCGTTACAAATATGACGCGGCTGGCCTTGTAACGCGAACTGTTAGTTCGCCAGGGCGCAAGCTGACAGCTTGCGTTACAAATATGACGAGGCTGGCCCTGTAACGCGAACTGTTAGTTCGCTGGGGCGCAAGCTAACAGCTTGCGTTACAAGTTATGACTGCTCAACGCACCGCCTGGAATCGGGCATCTGACGCCTATAATTCGCTACACGAAGACGATCTCTCACTGATCGGGCTGGCGACGGGGGAGGTGTGGGCGTTGCTGGGAGCGGTGGCTGGATTGGACGTGCTGGAGATCGGCTGCGGCGCGGGGCAGAACTGTGTGGAGTTGGCCCGGCGGGGCGCGCGGGTGACGGGGGTGGATGTGAGCGACGCCCAGCTTGCCCTGGCCCGCCAGCGGGTGGCGGAAGCGGGCGTTCCCGTGCGCCTGTTACGCGCCGACGCCGCCGACCTCTCCCCCCTGGCCCCTGGCTCTTTCGATGCGATTGTGGCTGTCTACGTCTTCCCGTATGTGGCGGAGATGGCGGATTGCCTGGCCGAGTGTGTACGGCTCCTGCGCCCCGGCGGGCGGCTGATCTTTGCCCAGGACCACCCCATCCGCGCCTCTTTCTGGGATGAGGAGATGCAGGAGGAATCGGTGTTGCCGGCGCGCAGCTACTTCGACGACTCGCCCCTGGGCTGGACTTTTGCGGGAACCGACGCGGCGATGACCTCCTATCACCGCACGCTGGGTTGGTGGTTTTCATCGCTACACGAAGCGGGGTTTACTGTCAGCGATTTGCGCGAGCTTCCCCTGCCCGAGGGCTGGGAAGAGGGCCCGGATGTGGACGAGTATACACGGGATATTGCCAGTTTTTTGCCCCAGGTGATGGTTATCGAAGCAGCCAAAAGATGATGGGATTATGAGATGATGGAAACTGCCTACACAATTCGCAATTCGCAATTCGCAATGCCCCGTCAAGTGCGCATTCTCGACATCCAATCCGACAACTACCGCACAAAGACATTCGTCCTCGACGCGGCTCTGGACGCCTACCCCGGCCAGTTTGTGATGGCCTGGCTGCCCCGTTTTGATGAGAAACCCTTTTCTCTGGTCAACGCCGACCCGGTGACGCTGATGATTACGGCGGTCGGTCCTTTCAGCCGGTTGATGCACACAAAGCAGCCGGGGGATTTTGTCTGGCTGCGGGGGCCTTTTGGCACGGGTTATGGAGTGGCGGGGGCGGGCAAGCAGCTGGCGCTGGTGGGGGGCGGCTATGGGGTGGCTCCCCTGCACTGGCTGGCGCGGACACAGTTGGGTGTGGCCGCGTCAGTGACGGCGGTGATTGGGGCGCGCACGGGGGAGGATATTCTTTACGCCGAGCGCTTTGAAGCAGTAGCCACAGCCCAGTCAACGCCCCTGCAAACCCTCGTCACGACGGAGGACGGCAGCCGGGGGATTCACGGACGGGTGACGGATGCGCTGGCGCCCCTGTTGGAAGCGGGCAAAATCGACGCCATCTGCGCCTGCGGTCCCCACGGGATGCTGGCCGCGCTGGAAAAGCTGGGCGGGGCACACGGCGTAGAAACCCAACTCTCCTGGGAAGCCTATATGCGCTGTGGCATCGGCATCTGCGGCGCGTGTGAACACGAGGGGAAGGTGCTGTGTATGGATGGGCCGGTTTTGAAGGGGAAGGGTGAAGAGGTGATGGGATGATGCTGATTGCGCTGGACCAACCCCACCGGGACGACATCGAAATCGGCGAACTGCTGGTCGTTGTGACTGTCTACGCCGCCAATATCGTGCAGGACGTGCGCGAGAATATCCGCAATCTGGTGGGCGGACGCATGGCCCACTACGAGCGGCTGATCCAGGCCGCGCTGGAGCAGGCCCTGGCCGATCTGGAGGCCAAAGCAGCCGAAAAAGGCTACGACGGCGTGCTGGGGGTGAAGATCGGCCACCCGACGGTTGTGGACGGGGGCGTGGAGGTGGTGGTGTATGGGAATGGGTTTTGGGTGGGGAAGGGGGCGTGAGGGATTAAAGTGCTTTAAAAGAACAGGCGTAACTGTTCAGCCACCCCACCCTACCCCTCCCCATTCTAGGGAGGGAACTGGATCGACTCCTCCCCCAATCTGGGGGAGGTTGGGTGGGGGTGAGCAGTTACGAACAGGCAATTTAAGCCAGAACTATACCCCCTCTTCGCAATAGCCCGGAATTGCATCCTCCTCGTGTACGGCAAACGGTTATGCCGGCGGAGTCCCAGATGAGAACGCGACGGCAAAGCCGGTGAGGAGTATGACCAGGATCCCCAGGACAATGTTGATGAACAGCAGCCCTGCGCTCAGTTTCGTCCGAGATGGCGTGGCCGGCTCGTTCCGGCGGCCCACCACCAGACTGCGGATCAGAGCCACGGCGACCATCGCCAACACTAGGATGAGCTTGAGGGTCAACACTGTCGAGTAGGGATTGCCAAAGCTGAACAACCCCTGGAACGCCGGGTTGCGATTGGCCTGGAGCATACCGGTCACCGCTAACCCAACGATGCTGATGTAAACCAGCACGCTCAGGCGCTTCTGGATGGCGTCCATCAACTGTTTGGTCTGCGGGCCGGCTCCCAGCACCTTGCGGGCCGACGGCAGGACGATGATACCCAGTGTAATCAGCCCACCGACCCAGACGGCGGTGAACAGGTCGTGCAAGAACGTCACGAGCGCAAATACAATCAGTTGGACAGACATAACATCTTCCCCTTACTTTACAACGTTCGTGGAGACGGTTGGGCGTGGAGCTTCTATATCAAGGCTTTTTGGGCGACAAAACCCTGCTTACGGCGAGCCGGGAGATATAAAATGTGCAAAAATAAGGCAATAATTCCAACCCCACCGCATCAAGATTTTCCGCTCATTCAGGGCAGTTCCAACACCTGGACCAGCTAGTTTCCGTTTGTTAATTGTCCGCATTCTACGGGCTGTTCGACTGTACTTCGTCCATTAGGAGGCTCGCAAGTCAAGTTGACAGCGCAATTGGAAGCCCGTATACTGTGGCAATTATCGTCTCGATGGAGAAATTTTGCAAGAACGCTTTTTGCGACAGTTTTTCATGCAACGAGTTGCGCCGCGGAGGATGAAAAGTCCCTGGCACTTCACGAATTTCGTTGCCTGAATTGTCCTGTACACGCTCGCTTGGAAAGCAAGTGCCGGGGACCTTTTTCAGGGCAGACGGAAGCCGCTACTATCTTTATAGCCGGACGCCGTAGAACATCCTTCGTACACAAGGCGGGCGGGTAGATAGACGGACGCCGTATTCCCAGATGGACGGCTTCGTCATCCCCGCCCCAGCGCAGGTAACGCAAACCGTCAGGCGCTTTGCTCAAACAAAACAAAATTTACAGCAACCGAGTATTACGAAGATCAGAAGTAGAATTAAACATGATTACGTGTTAATATTGGATGATCGCTTGATCTTACTAGCGCTGAATGACTAAGGAGAGAAGGAATTATGAGTGGCAAACCTATTCACATTACCCAGTTTGATCTTGAGCGATTAAGGAAATTACTTTCTGACGCACAATCGACTGACTATCGTAAAAGTGAATATCTAGAAAGACTTCAAATAGAAATTAATCGCGCAGAAGTAGTTTTGTCAAAGGATATACCAAGTGATGTTATCACTATGAACTCCACTGTTTGTATCGAAGACCTTGACACAAAAGAAGAAGAAATTTATACGTTGGTTTTTCCCAAAAATGCTGATCTCAGCCAAGGAAAAATCTCGATACTAGCACCTATTGGAACAGCTATGTTAGGTTATGAAGTAGGAGACTCGTTTGAATGGGAAGTTCCAGCAGGAAAAAGAAGGTTGAGAGTCAAGAAAATACTTTATCAACCGGAGGCTTCTGGTGATTACGATCTTTAAATATCCTATGTCATACGAAAGTGAGAGAGCATCAACGCAAAAAGCCTGATTGTGTTCTACCCAAAACGCGCCCAACAAAGCGTACACTGGACGCTGGGAGTTCTGCGCGGTTTTCAAGCATTTCTCTGACAGGTTGTCGGAGAGCCAAGAAATAGAACGCGGATGGCGCGGAAACAGCGGATTTTCGCGGATAGAATCGAGAAAAAATCCGGCTTTTTCCGTACTTTTCGCTCAATCCGCGTTCTATTCTGTGCTACTCGACAAGCTGCCAGCATAGGGTGGGGTAGAGTGGGGTGGCTGAACAGATACGCAGGAATTGAGGGGAAGAATCTGTGCTATCTGCAAATTATCCTGAATAAGGTTGTGGGAAAAGGTGATGATACGAACGGTAAATACGATTCTATACTGCAAAAAGTGGGAAGAGACTGTAGCCTTTTATACAGAGGTGCTCAACCTGGACGTTCATTTCTCAAACGACTGGTTTGTTGAGTTTGAGGTGAACGCGAGTGCAAGATTAAGCATCGCAAACGAAGATAGAGCATCAATCAAAAGCGCGGGCGGCAAAGGCCTCACGATTGGCTTTCAGGTGGATGACCTTCAAATCGGGCATACGCGCCTGTTGGAATCCGGCGCAAACCCAACGTCCATCAAAGATCTGTGGGGATCCTCAGTGTTTTACGTCTACGATCCTGAAGGAAATCGGATTGAGTTTTGGGCGTAATATTTGGTTGCCATTGATTCTGAAGCCTAAGGGGTACTGTCTTGCGCATAGAGTGAGCGGAGAAGTTGCCGAGCCGCTTGTCGGAGTAGCACAGAATAGAACGCAGATTGAGCGGAAACAGAAAGTACGGAAAAAGCCGGATTTTTAGACCCCACTGACTCGCCAGGAGAGAAAGTGCCGGGGACTTTGGCCGGCTATTTTATTCTGCGCAATAGCCCAGGAGCTACGGAGCTATTTGTCGCCGATACGTTTGGCCGGAAACAAGCGCTGGCGGTGCGAGAAGTTGGCTGACCGTGACGAAATTAACCCCACGATTACCCAGGGCATCGATAACCGATGGCATGGCAGCCACAGTGGTTTCGTGAATATCATGGGCGAGGATGATCGATCCGATCGGCGCATCGCTGATTCTTGAGGCGACAAGCTCTGCGTCACGATCCTTCCAATCCAGGGGGTCAACGCTCCACAGGATGATGGGCAGTTGCGCCACCGACAGGACATACTCATCATAGGCTCCGTAGGGTGGGCGCAGAAGCTGTGTCGGCTCGCCCGTCAGTTGAATGATGAGATTGTCTGTTTGCTCTATCTGTTCCTGAATCAGCGCATCCGATAGCTGGGTCAGATTGCTGTGATCCCATGTATGATTCCCGATTTGATGGCCCTCCTGCTTCATGCGGACAATCGTCTCTGGCTGCACGCGGGCGGATTGACCCAACACAAAAAATGTGGCCCGAACGTTACGCTCTTTGAGCAGATCCAACAATCCGTTGGTGAAAACCGAAGGGCCATCATCAAAGGTCAGGGCCACGCAGGGAACGTCGGCACAGTTCACCTCGGATTCTGTCTGTACGACCATTGGCTCGGCAGGGGGTGGGGGGGCTGTCTGGGCTTCTGGCATAGGCGTGGGCGTCAACGCCGGTGCTGGTACGGGCGTGGCCGAGGGGAGCGCAGTAGGGGACGGGGCTTTGACCTCAATGCCCAATAGCTCCCGCGTCGCTGGCGTCAGCAAATCTGCGATAGAGGCAGCGGGCAGTGTCACCTCAACCACCCCATCCGAACCCGGCCCAACCTGATACCTGTCAAAGAGGACGCGTACTGTGCCCCCATCTTCAAAGAGAATGCTGTCGAAATTCTCCTCGATTGGCTCCGTGCCGGTGCGGATCCTCTCTTGTTGTCCTTGCAGCCACTCCTGGCGCGCTAGATCCGAGGAAAAATCCAACCCCTCTGCCTGAATAAGCGCCCTCTGCTCCAGTTCGATGCGGGTGAGCGTGGACAAACGCTCCAAATAGCTCTCATCGATAAAGAGATCCGAGATAGTCAGTTCGGTTCCAGACATGCGGTCAAAAAAGTAGACAGTAACATCTGTGCTGCCTGTGTTTCCCAAGCTGCGATATTGCTCAATCGCAAAGGAGATCAGGCTCGTATTCGCCATGATCACATCGAAATGCTGGTTGTAAAGCGCGCCGCTGGATACCGCCTTTTCACCTGTGTCGCGCAGATACGCCTGATACGTTTCTTCCTGTTCGGCTGCGGTTGTGCGGAATTCATCAATAAATTTCTGGGAAAATTCTTCGAGGTGCGTATTGATGGCCTCTTGTTCTGTCACTGGATAGGCGACGTGCAGCAGTGAACGCCCTTCATTCTCTTTCTCTTCAATGGTATAGACGAACACGTTGTCATATTTCGAGCTGCTGAGCGATTCTTCATGAAAAGCAGTTGCCGTTGCCTCTGGTGTCAGGGTGCTGGTAGCTTCTGGTGCTGGGGTATTGGTGGCTTCTGGTGTTGCGGTTGCGGTAGGCGTTGGGAGTACACCTGACGTGGCGCAACCAGTAAAGAGAATTAGAACAATAAAGAGCGCTACAATCACATTCAACCGACTGCCAAATCTATACATGGACAACTTCCAACTCCTTCGTCTATTATTTCTGTCATACTGTTTATCGATACAAAAATCGTACCTGTTCAGCCACCCCACCCTGCCCCTCCCCATTCCAGGGAGGGAACTGGATCGACTCCTCCCCCAAAGTGGG
>JAHDWH010000220.1 GCA_023384455.1 Caldilineaceae bacterium
TTGATCTCAACCCTGATTACGAAAAACTCCTGGTTTCTACGTGACTTTGCTATAGCCGGACTGAGCGACGAAGATTTGCAGAAGCCCTACAGCCATTACCTGCCCAACGAACAGGACGATGACGACGTGCCCATCATCGCGCGCTTGGCAGGCTACACATCCGAGCATTTCGACGAGCATCTGCCGTGGATTCGGCATCTGGCAGAAGTGAGTGATCGATAGGAGAAGATTGATGGTTCTATCGAATGACCGCGCTCTACCGACATACTGATCATCCAAGCACTATCCATCCCTTCCCCCCTCCACCGGAGCGCGCCGTGCCCACCCAACCCAATATCCTCGTGATTATGACCGACCAGCAGAAGGCGACGGCCAGCCGTCTGTGGGGCAGGGCGCTGATCTATTGGGTGGGGGGACGTTTTGTGTTAGAGGATGTGATTACAGTCCAATGCACGCATCAGCACAGAGCCAAAAGAGTTGTTCCCGAATCTCTGAACGTGTTTGCCATTGACGGTTATCCCATTCTTCCCCGCTCAGATCATCGCCGCCATACAACACTTGCCCAAGGAGTACATTGCGAAACTCCGCAACTGCCATCATGCCGGCTGCTTCCATCTCTACTGTCAAACAACCTTCTTCTCTGCGCTTGGCAATCTTATTGGCTGTCTCTCGATAGGGCGCATCCGTTGTCCATGTCTTTCCCACCAAATAGGGCAGATTGCGCTTGTCCAGTGCCTTGACTATGGCTTCTACCGCAATTTCATTTGCCTGAACTTCTCTCGATGGCGGTAGATAATGATACGAAACCCCTTCATCACGAACTGCTCCTGACACAACCACAAGTTGCCCTACTGCTATCTCTTTTGCCAGAACGCCACAGCCACCGCAGGCAATGAATTTCCGACACCCAAAGGCGATCACTTCTTCCAATAAGCTGGCGGATAATGGCGCTCCCACGCCGGGATGAAAAAATGCCAGACGTCGCCCCTTGTATTCAATCTCATACAATGGATGTGGGCCATCTTCCCACCGATTTTCGACTATCACCCTGGCCTTATGCTCGGCAGCAACCTTATCGATTACTTCTCTGAAGAAACTGATGACGCAATGTTCGGGCACACCCCGCGGTTGGATCACCTTTGATGGTTCAATGAAAGCTTCTCGCGTGGAATCGTATTCAAGAATCGGATAGCTCATACTCTTTTCCTTTGGCTGCCACACTTATCAGTGGGCGGAAGGTGAAGAGGCGAAAACCAAAAAATCAATTGCTCGTTGACAGGCTTTGGCTAAAGCTCACTAAGCCCGGCTGAAAGGTGATCCAGATTGATACCATCACAATCAATGTGCCTGCCGAAACAAGCAGCAGGGTCAAATCCCAGGCGCTGACCGCCCCTGAGATGGCTTGAGAGACGGGGACCAACCCGGCACTGGCGAACATCAACAGACTCATCATTCTCCCCAACATTGTTTTAGGGGTACGGGTCTGTATCCAGGTAAACAGGATAATGGTTATATACCCGTTGCCCAGGCCGAGCAGCAACATCAACCCAAAATCTAGCCAGGTTGAAGTGTTAAAGCCCATGATGCCCATCACGATCCCAAAGGCAGCCAGCAAAGCAATCAGAAAGAGCCGCATGATCTGTCCGGTGGGTTTGGGCAGGGCCCCGGCCAACAGAAAGCCCCCCAAATTGCCACCGGCAAAGCCGGACATCAGCAGCCCGAAGGCCAGCGCACCTTCGGCTAACCGCTGATCAGCTAAAACCGGAATACCGACCAGAATCGGCCCGACGAACAAGAAGTTGACGGCGGCAATCACCAGAAATATCAACCGCAAGGCTTTGTCATCCCACAGATATTTCAGCCCGGCCACAATCGCGGCCCAGATGCTTTCTTCGTCTGCGCCATCTGTTGACGATGGGAGCTTTCCCCCGCTTCGCATCAGACCCAGCGCCACGGCGGAGACAGCAAACGTGGCAGCGTCAATGCCAAAGGCCAGCCCGACCCCGAAAAGTGATTCGGAGAAAGAACCGATTAGGATGCCTGCCGCCACAGGCCCGACAAATCCAACCAGTTGCCCCACCCCCATAATGATCGAATTGCCAGCCTGCAAATCTTTCTCTTTGACCAGCAGGGGCACAATGCTGTTTCCGGCGGGGACAGCAAACCCGGCCACCAATCCAAAGCCCAGGCCAAAGGCATAGAGCATCCACATTTGGACAGTGCCGGTAAAGACCACAAGGGTCATCAAGGCCGCCAACACAAACCGCACAATGTCCGATGCCAGCATGACAATGCGTGGCGAAAACCGGTCGGTGATGGCACCGCCATAGAGCATAAACAGGGCGCGGGGAATGCCTTCCAGAGCCAGCACAAGGCCCAGGGCCAAGGGATCGCCGGTGAGTTGCAACACCAGCCAGGGGGTGGCAATCAGGGCAAATTGATCGCCCAGCAGTGAGGTTGAAACCCCGGCGAACAGTAGCCGAAAATCACGAATGGATAAAACGGCACGCATCGAGTTCTGTTCTTTTGGCTGATGATTTGTCGTCATGTTTAGAATCCCATCGTAACCAACCAGGCGTTCAGACGTTCTTCCCGGGCTTTGATGTCGTCGCTGGCTTCGTCGTACTTCCCCTGCTCGTACTCGGCCACAAGCTGCCCATCAATCATAAACAGCACCCGTTCGGTCTTGGCAGCCACTTTGACGTCATGCGTAACCAACAAAATCGTCGTACCGGTCCGATTGATGTCAGCCAGCAACCCCATAATCTCTCCAGCGGATTTCGAGTTCAGCGCGCCCGTCGGTTCATCGCCAAAGATCATCTCTGGCCCATTGATCAGCGCCCGGCAGATGCCAACCCGTTGTAACTGTCCGCCAGAAACCTGGTTGATGCTGTGATCAGCCAGCTCGGCGATTCCTGTCTGCGCCATCAATTCCAGCGCGCGTTGGTTGATGAGATCACGGCTGCGTTCCCTGGCCAAATAGGCGGTCATGACGATATTGTCGAAGACCGACAGGTTTTTCAGTAGGTGGATGTGCTGAAAGATAAAGCCCATCTTGTTCAATCGCAGCCCGGCCAACTCTTTCTCGGACAAGGTGGAGAGTTCCTGCCCATTAAAGACCACACTGCCGGAAGTCATCCGATCCATCCCGCTGATGTTGTACAGCAGGGTCGATTTCCCCGACCCGGACGGCCCCATCACAGAGACGAATTCTCCCCGCTCGATGCGTATGTCCACATCTTTCAGGATTGTCTGTACGTTGTTCTTCCCAAGTGTAAAGGTTTTGTGTAGTTGTCTTGACTCTAATAGAGCATCCATTGGACTCCTCCGTTTGTACTCCTCGGCTATCAAACGCTATTCGGTAATCATCTGGATAATACTGGTTTCTTTGATGCCTGCAATGCTGATGACTGTTGTGACCGAAACGGTCAGCAATAAGAGCAACGGGAAAAGCAGGTATGCCTGTATCGGGTCGATAATGAAGTGTATTTGCGCTGCCCCCATAAACGACCAGAGCATACTGACCAGGCGTTGGCCGGTCGTGTTGGCGAATATCGTTCCCAACAAAATGCCGATGAGCAGAAGGAAGAAGGTTTTGGTGAGATACTGAACCCGAATGTTGCCCAATGAAAAGCCCAGGCTCTTCATAATGGCAATCTGCGAGCCATCCTTGGCAATCAGCATCTTCAAAAACAGGGCGGTCATCAGCACGGAGACCAGGAGCCCGGCCACCACGGCAACCAGCGTGACTTTCTGAAGTTGGGCAATCGTATTGCCCAGAGTTTGGGCCACATAGCCTTCCAAATCGGTCACACGGGCCGGGGCAAACGCCGAGGAATACGCCTGAACCTTTTTGTTGATTTTGCCAGCCGCACGCTTGTCAGCCGACTTCAAGTCAAGATTGATGGTGTACCACAGGGCATTTTCAGGTTCAAGCGGCAATGCCGTCGGCAAAACCGCCTTCGCGGTTCGGCCCCCATTGGTCACATCCTGGTAAATTCCGCTCACCTCAAGCGCTTGCTCTCGACCGTTCGCCAGCAGGGTGACGGAATCACCCACGCCTTTCTCCATATCCTGGGCCTTGAGATACGAGAGTGCAATTTCGCCTTCGTTTTGAGGGGCGACGCCATCCAGATAGTCCAGGGGGAAGAGCGTAAAATCGCCTGTCTCAATGTTGATCGCCTCTACTTCGCCATTGCCCAGCACCATCTTGAACTGCGAAGTGATCATCGGCGCAAACCGTTCCACTTCCGGGTCGCTGGCAATGGCGGTGATCATGCGCTCAAAGCGGTCAACGATCTCCTCGGATTGTCGCAAATCGATCCGAATATCAGATTGCCCAATCCCCATATAGGCGATAAATGTGGGCGAGGTCATGGTTGTCAGAAAATGGATAGGGATGATCACAATACAGGCGCAGAAAAAGAAGACAAAACAGAGCAAGGCAAACATCCGAAAGCGCTGCACCACATCGCGCAAGCCGAGCAAAACATTGATATCCAGTATGCGGCTGTTCCCCAGACGCAGGAAATTGATGTTTTTCAGAGATTCGCTGGTGCCGCCGGAACGCAGGGCTTCAACCGCCGTAATCCGGTTCACCCGTCTGAGGATAAGCAGGCATGCCAGCACCACAATCAGGGCAATGCCTGCGGCGGCTACAAAAGGAATGGCGTACTGGAGCAGGCTTTTGGGCGCTTGTCCGATATACAGCAGGATATTGGCGGCCAAATAGCGATGACTCACCAGGGAAGCCAGATAGCCCAGCAGAGAAGCCAGCGCGCCCATGGCGATATACTTGGACAAATAGATGCGTTTGATGTCAGCCTGCGCAATGCCGACGGCTTTCATCACCCCGATCTCCCGATAGTCCTCTTCGATGGTGGCCAGCATAGTAAAGCGCAGGCAAAGGATGGCGATGACCATCAGCAACAGGCTTAGCACAATCACCACGCCAGCCACGATGCCGTCGGTCAGGGCATTGAGGGCTTTGAACAAGGATTCGTCAACAGTCGGCCCCTTTTTGGGCAGGTCTGAGGAAAGATAGGCCGCGCTGAATTCATCCACCCGGCCGGCATCCGTCAGGAGAAACTCAATCAGGTATTCTTTCTCTTGAAAATGCCCGGCCAATTCGGCATAATCCGCGCCATTCACGACAAAGCGCTTGGAGTGGATGATGGCTGGATTCATCTGCGCATCCCGCACAAAGGCCGCAATCGTGAAGTTCATCTCAAAGGGCAGGTTGCTTAGTCTGACGTTATCGCCAATTTTGAGTTGCTTTTCCTGCATAAAATAGATTGGCACCCCAATTTCTCCGGGGCCAACCTGAATGATCCGGTTGTCCAGGTCCAGAAGAAAATCAAAGTCGTCGTTCTGTTGGACAATACTGATGTCCATAATGCTGTTTTCTTCGGGGGTGGGGCTGTCGCCCAAAACCATACTGGCCCCGTCAATGGTGATCATCTCTACGCTTTGCTGCGCCGCCACCAGGCTGTTGGCCCCGGCCCAGCGGTCAATCTCAGCCTGACTAATCTCACCGGCGTGCATTTGGACAAAATGAGGCGCGTGGGCCGTAGCAAACAGGCCATTGAGGGCATTGCTCAATTCCACAATCAGATTGGAGCCGCCGGCCACCAGCCAAGCAGAGAGGAACATAAACGCAAACACCACAATCGTGACGCTCTTTTTTCGGAGAAAATCGTTTCTCAAAATTTTAGCAATTAACATACGATCTTTGCCTCCTACACCAATGTGCGCAACAAAAATGCGATGGGTTTGGCTATTCCTCTAGCGTCAGCAGCCCCTTTTGTGTGGCAATCGCCACCGCGGCGGCCCGGGAATCCACCCCCAATTTATTGTAGACGCTGCTCAGGTGAGCTTTGACTGTGCGCTCGCTGATGCCCAGTTTGTGGGCGATCTCTTTGCTGCGCTCTCCAACCGCCGCGGCCTGTAGCACTTCCCGCTCCCGATCTGTGATCAGGCTATCCCCACTATTGGCAGTCGGTGGCTTTGCAACTGGCTGCTGCAACGCCAACACCCGGTCCAGTATCTCCGGCTTGAGAAGCGTTTCCCCTTTGGCCGCTGCGCTGATTGTGTCGAGCAGCGTCTCCCTGTCCGTATCTTTGAGCAGATAGCCCCGTGCGCCTGCCTGCAACCCCTTCAGCATCATCTCATCTTCATTGAAGGTGGTCAGGATGACGATGGCAACCGCGGGATGCTCCTGGCGCAGGTAGCCCAGCGCGGTCAGCCCATCCATCCCCGGCATCTGCAAATCCATCAGCACCACATCCGGGGTCAATTGGGGGACGAGACGCAGGCACTCGGCCCCATCTCCAGCCTCGCCCACCACTTCCACATTTTCTGCGGTTTCCAGAATCAGGCGCAAGCCCTGGCGCACGATGAAGTGATCGTCGGTAATCAGAACGCGAATGGGCTTCATCGGCTTTCTCCTGGGGTGGGATCGACAGAAATCGCGGGGATCGCGAGGTGGATGCGGGTCCCCTGTCCGCTGCCGCTTTCGATGGCAAGTTTGCCGCCGTTCAGCCGTGCCCGTTCCCGCATTCCCAGCAGGCCGTAATGCCCCGCGCCGATGGGGGTTGCCGGGTCAAACCCGCGCCCGTTATCGCTAATCTCCACTTCCCAACAGCCATTGACAAAGCCCAGACCCACTTTCACCAGGCTGGCCTGGGCGTGGCGGGTGATATTGGCAAGGGCTTCGCTGATGATGCGCTGGATGTGTTCGCCGATCTCTGCCGACAATGTCGGCGCGTCATCCAACGCGATTTCCAGCTTGCAGGGGATGCCCGTGGCTTGGGTGAAGCGTTCGACCTGGGAATGGAGGCTCTCTTCCAGGTGGACGGGCAGGGCGCGCAGATCGTCGATGGCGGCGCGGGAATCGGTGAGGGTGGCCCGGGCGTGGGTGAGACTCTGCACGACAATCTCCCCGGCCCGGCCGTGTCGCCCGGCCGCAAGATGGGCCTTCACAGCTTCCAGTTGCAGGACCAGCCCGGCCACCCCCTGGGAGAGGATGTCGTGGAGTTCACGGGCCATGCGCTGGCGTTCGGCTGTCAGGGTGAGTTCTTCCACCTGGGCCGCGTAGTCAGCGAGCCGTCGGTTGGCGACTTCCAGCTCGGCGGCCAGGGCCTGGGCGCGCTGGCCGGTGTCGAGCTGACGGCGGAAGAGCACCATAAAAATGATCAGCATTATCATCGTCGAGGTGATGGGCTGTACCCAGGCAGTGAGTAGCTCAGTGCCACCGATGACAAAGAAGCTGATCGGAGTCAACACAAGAAACAGCCCTACCGCCAGCCAGGAATAGCGTGTAGTGCCGAAGTTGCCAATCGTCTCACCAATCATCGCAGAAAAAACGGCCAATGCGATGGCTGGCGCGCTGGACAGGAGGACGGCTGTTAGCCCAAGCAATCCCTGTACCAGCAGATAGACGATACTCCACACACGATTTTTGAGCGTGAACCCGCTCAGCCAGTGCAGGCTGATATGCAGCAGCATAACCAATGCGAAGCTGACCAGACGCAAGGGGGCATGCAAAGTGGGCGTATTGTACGCAACCAGAATGCTTATGCTGGCGAGGATGAGGGTGAGAAAGAGAAAAAAGGGACGGCCTTCTCCCAAAACCTCCCGCTGATCGGGGCTGGGGTTGGTGAGAAGTTGCCAGAATGTTTTTAGATAGCGGGTCGCAGTAGTCATAGTGGCCCTATTGTATCCTGCGCGAACAGACCTGTCTATTGTCCTTTCGGACACTGTACGAACGGACTCTGGATTGTGTACCCCAGGACGATGCGAGGAATGGGAAGACTCTGTAGAGTGGGGGCAGTTCGGAATTCAGCCTGTCAAAACAAGGAGATACCCCATGAAAATCAAACACCTGTCGATCCAACTCTTGAAAGCGCTTGCCCTGAGTATCGCGATGATCGTCAGCTTTGTAGCTGCCTCGGCTATTGCCAATCCGGGGGCTGCGGCCCAATCGGCCACCCAGTCACCCGACGAAGCGGCCCAGGCAGGGATGGCTCTGTTGATCGTCTGCACTGTCAACGCCCTGCTGCTAATGTGGCCGATTGCCCGCTCCCGCTGGCACGGGTGGAGACTGGTCGGTGCGATGGGTCTGGTCTTTTTCGGGGTCCAGACTTTTATGTCGCAGATAGAAACCGTCTTCTTTGGGAGCGCGTTCAACATTCCCCAAGAAGAAATGACCAGTATTATCTTCTCCGGTCTGCTGACGGCGATCTTCTTCACGCCGCTTGCGGTGCTGATACTGGGCAAGCTGCGTACACCGAAAGCCGAGGACGATAGCCCAGCCTCACTCGGACTTTCCCGCTCCGGATGGGTCAAACGATTGGCTCTATTGCCTGGCGTCTATGTGGTGCTCTACTTTCTCTTCGGCTATTTCATCGCCTGGCAGTCGCCAGATGTGCGTCTGTTGTACAGCGGCAGCACCGACATCCGCCCCTTCTTTGAACATATGGGCGGGATACTCGCCAATTCTCCCGAACTGGTTCTGTTCCAGTATGTGCGCGGCCTCCTGTGGATTGGGCTGGCCCTGCCGATTCTGCGCCTGATGGCAGGCACGGCCTGGGAAAAATCCATTGTTGTCGGGCTGCTCTTCGGGCTGCTGATCACAACCCAATTGCTCTTTCCCAACCCCTATATGGCTGCTCCTGTGCGGCTGGCCCACTTTGTCGAAACCGCCACCTCCACCTTCCTGTACGGCTGGCTGATCGGGCAGGTCTTGGCTCTGCCCCAGATGGTCAAAGCCAAAAATGTTTCGCTGGTAAAAACGACTGCATCCGTGTAGGAACAAAGCCCCTTGTCCGAACGGGCATTGTCCCCTCGGACAAGGGGCCATCCGCCCGTTTGTACGATGCGATCCGAATGGAAAGACGCTAGAGTGTATGTACGTTCCACCAAACTACCTTTCAAGGAGGCCACTGTGTCAACCCAAACTTTTTCTCAAACTTTCACCCCTGTCAAAACGAATACCGCCGTCCGGCTGGTCGTGGGTCTGGTGCTATCCCTCATCAGCGGCGTGATGCTCACCCTTTCCTTTTCACCCTATAACGCCTGGCCGCTGATCTTCGTGGCCTTTGTCCCGCTGATTGTGGCCCAGTTTCGGGTAATGCCAGCCAAGTTCAGCAGCCTGGCTCCCGCAGTGATGATTGCCACCTGGCTCTATCTCTACTTCGGGCCCTCCTTCTTCCCCGGCGGTATTATGCTGGCCCTGCCTGCCATCGGCTTTGTCATCAATCTGCTGGCGGAAAAAGGTCTGCGCTCTTTCCACGAACAGACCCGCTATCGCTGGTTTATTCTGTACGGGGCTGCCAATTGGGTCGGCTTTGAGATCATCCGTACCTTCATCCCCGGAATCGCCACCTGGGGTTTCGTCAACTATACCCTGTGGAGCCAGACCTGGCTGATCCAGCCGGTCGCAATCTTCAGCATCTACGGCCTGAGCCTGCTGATTCTGTTCATCAACTACGGCCTGGGGCAGGCTGCGCTGGTAGCCTTTGACCAGCGGATGAAACTGGACAGCGTTCCCGCCATCTCCCACAGCACGACCCGCCGCTGGCTGATCGGGATCGGAATCGCCAGCCTTGCCTGGGTCGGGATCAGTCTGGTGCAATACACGTCCGCCCCGGAAAATCCCGCAACCGTGCGCGTGGCTGCCATCCAGTTGGGCGAGACGGAAGTTGCTTTCTCCCACCCGGATATGGATGCATCGGCCCGCTTGGCCACGCTGGCTGGCCTGACGCGAGAAGCCGCGGCCCAAGGCGCACAACTCATCTCCTGGAGTGAGTTGGCCCTGCCCTTCGACCCGCAACTGGAATTCACCGCCGAGCTACGCGCCCTGGCCGCCGAGACAGATGCCTATCTGGTGCTGCCCTACGGCGTCTTCGAAGAAAACGGTCTACGCAACGAAGTGGTCATACTCTCTCCTGCCGGTGAATTCTCCGAACCCTATGCCAAAGCCCATCCGGTGCTCTTTGCTGGCGAACCCTACGGGCTGAATGTGGGCACATACCCTATCTACGAAACGCCTCTGGGGACACTGGCCTCCATCATCTGCTACGACCTCAACTACACCGACGTCACCCGGCGGATGGCACGCCAGGGCGCGCAGATCATCGCCGCCCCTTCCAGCGACTGGGCTGGCATTGCGGAAAAACAGAATCTCCATCTGGTCTTCCGGGCCATTGAGACCCGCACTTCGATTGTCAACGCCGAGAAGGGCTTCGACTCCGCGATTGTAGACCCCTACGGCCACATTCTGCAGGAAGCCGTCTCCCTGGAGCCAACCCAGGCTGTGTTGGTCAGCGATGTCCCACTAGGCAGCGCGGACACCCCCTATCTGTTTCTGGGCGACTGGCTGGGCTGGGTAGCCCTGGCCGGGATGGCCTTCTTCACCTTCTTTTCCAAGCAACTGGTGAAGTGGGAAGATCAAT
>JAHDWH010000221.1 GCA_023384455.1 Caldilineaceae bacterium
TCGTGGACAGTGCGACGCACCGGATGGAACTTATTTCTTGACGAGTCCTTATCACCCGGTCACGTCCTCACACCGCCCCCGCGCCCTGCTGCGTCATCTCCATCAGGGCCAGATGCGTCCCTATCCCGGCCACCCCTTCGACCCCGTCCACACACAGCCATCGTCGATAGCGTCCATCGGGCAGCATCTCCCACCCCTGCCGTCGATCCTGCAAACAGATGTCCAGCACACTCTGTAACTGCTGTTGCAGGGCTGGCTCTTCGATGGGCACAATCGCCTCCACCCGGTCCGAGAGGTTGCGGGTCATCCAATCCGCGCTGCCCATAAAGTAGAGCGGGTCCCCCCCATTTTCAAAATAGAAGATGCGGTGGTGCTCCAAAAAGCGACCAATTACGCTTGTCACCTGGATATTCTCGCTGATCCCTGGCAGGCCCGGACGCAGACGACAATTGCCCCGGACAATCAATTGGATAGGTACACCCGCCTGGCTGGCCTCGTATAGCTTTGCCACAATCGGCGCATCGTCCAGGGCATTCATTTTGGCAACAATGCGCGCCGGACGACCGGCCAGCGCGTTGGCAATCTCCGTTTCAATCATCTCCAGAAAACGCTGGCGCATCGTCACCGGCGCCACCAGCAGTTTGCGGTAGTGCTGCTGGCGGCTGTACCCCGTGAGGAAATTGAAGAGGTCCATCAGGTCGGCCCCGATCTCCGGGCGGCAGGTAAGAAAACCAAAATCGGTGTAGAGGCCAGCCGTCTTGGGGTTGTAATTGCCTGTGCCGATATGAGCATAGGCCCGCAACTCATTTTCTTCCTCCCGAATCACAAGGGTTGTTTTGGTGTGGGTTTTCAGCCCTACCAGCCCATAGGCCACGTGTACACCCGCATCTTCCAGGCTGCGCGCCCATTCGATATTGCGCTCTTCGTCAAAACGGGCCTTCAATTCCACCAATACAGCCACCTGCTTGCCCCGCTCCGCCGCCTGGATCAACGCCTTAATCACCGGCGAATCTGCGCTTGTGCGGTAGAGCGTCTGTTTGATGGCAAGCACCTGGGGGTCTCGGGCCGCGGCCTCCACAAAGAGTTGGGTGCTGGTGGCAAAGCTGTGATAGGGGTGGTGGACCAGCACATCCCCCTTGCGTAGAATGGCAAAAATATCGGCAGGCCGGGATTTTCGGCTCAGACCGGCCATCGCCGGATGGGTCAGGGGTGTCCACGGCTCGAACTTCAGGTGGGGTAGATTCACATCGGCCAGAGGGAAGAGATCCGCCAGCCCCAGGGGGCCACGGGTTGTATACATATCTGCCTGATATAGCCCCATCTCCTGCAACAACAGACTGCGCACGTGCTCCGGCATCGTATCCGTGACTTCCACCCGCACAATCGGGGCAAAGCGGCGCTCCCGCAACTCTTCGCTTATCATATTCAGCAAATCGTCTGCTTCCTCCTCGTTGCGGGCAATATCCGCGTTGCGGGTTACACGGAAGGGGTGGGCTGCCACAATCTCCATCCCGTCAAAGAGCGCCGCCAGATTGTGGATGATCACCTGTTCCAAAGGAATAAACCGGAGAGAGTTTTCCACTGTTACCCAACGCGCCCGGTTGGGGGGAATTTTGACCCGGGCGAAGCGCGTCTCACCGCCAACCGGGTCCCGCAGTTCAACCGCCAGATTCAGGCTCAGATTGCTGATAAAAGGGAAGGGATGGCCGGGGTCGACCGCCAGGGGCGTGAGGATGGGGTAGATTTCCCGAAAGAAGAAGCTACGCATTTGGGACTTTTGTTCGTCGCTCAGTTCTCCGTAGTCCGCCAGCGCCATCCCTTCCGCTTCCAGCCCGGGCAGCAATTGATTGAGCAGCAGATCGCTCTGCCAGGTCATCATCGGATGGACAGCCTGGGAGATGAGCCGAATCTGATAATCCGGCGTCCAGCCCAGCAGATTCAGATTGGCCACACCCACGGCCTGCTGGCGCTTTAGTCCGCCCACCCGCTTGCGGAAGAATTCGTCCAGGTTGCTGGCCGTAATCGCCAGAAAACGCAGCCTTTCCAGCAGAGGGTTGCGCTCATCCAATGCCTCTGCCAACACCCGCCAGTTGAAATCCAGCCAGGCAAGCTCCCGGTTATAGATAATTGACGAGGAGGCCAAATCGTCCAGCGTACTTTCCATTATCTCCGTCGGCGGTTCGTATACAACTACCGGCGGCATGAAGAGATAGCCCGGCTCATCCGCGGGCTGGGTTGGGGCGGGAGTCGGGCCAACTGCCTCGGCAACAATCGCAATCTCTGGGTCATCAAAGTGATAGGAATAGGCAGCCATAGCTCTCGATTCTCTGGGTGGTGGCTCAATTTACCTGCTTTTTAGTCTACCCGAAAAAGCACTGGTTGGAAAATCGACACTTTTTGCGGGTTTGTCGGATGCTATTTTTTGTGCTAAACTGGCTCTCATTTAGTGACTGTAGCGGTTTAGTATAACGGTTCAGGATGTGTACCTATGGCCTCCCTGCCCCAATGGCGAAGGAATCTCTATATCCTTTTTGCTGTCCAGATATTCTCGACAGCCGGATTCAGCCTCGTCTTTCCCTTCCTTCCTCTTTATGTGAAAGAGCTGGGCGTAGCGAGTGTTGGCTCGATTGAATTCTGGTCCGGTCTGGTCTTCTCTTCCCAGGCTGTGACAATGATGTTTACCGCACCCATCTGGGGCACAATTGCCGACCGCTATGGGCGCAAACCAATGCTGATCCGGGCCAGCCTGGGCGGGGCAATTATTGTCGCTGCCATGGGTTTTGCCCAGAACGCCGAGCAGTTGGTGCTGCTGCGCACGATTCAGGGATTGGTTTCCGGTGTCATCGCCGCCTCCAATGCGCTGGTGGCCGCCTCCACCCCGCCGGAAAAATCGGGCGAAGCGCTGGGGCTGATGCAGACCGGCACGTGGGTAGGGGTTGCCATCGGACCCCTGGTGGGCGGTGTGCTGGGCGATGCCTTTGGCTTTCGCGAGAGCTTTTGGATTACCGGGGCAATGCTGGCTATGGCTGCGATAGGGGTCATCTTTTGGGTGCGAGAGGACTTCACCCCCCAGGAGCGCAAGGATCGCCCCGGTTTTCTGAGCAGCTATCGGGCGCTGATTCACGCGCCGGATATGGGCAGTCTCTATTCCAGCACCTTTCTCTTCAGTGTGGCCCGCTCGGTCACCCTGCCCATTGCCGCGCTCTTTGTGCTGGAATTGATGGGCCCGACCGCCGCCGTAGCCACCGTAACCGGAATGCTGATGGGCTTCAAAGCGATTGTCGGTTCTGGCAGTGCGGTCTGGTTTGGTCGTTTGGGGGACAGGCTGGGCCACCCGCGCATTTTGCTCTTTGGCGCGGTGATGGGGGTACTGCTCTACATTCCCCAGCCTTTTGTCAGCGCAGCCTGGCAACTGGTGGTGCTGCAAGCCTTGACCGGTCTGGTGCAGGGGGCAATGGTGCCCGCCATCGGCGCGCTGATGAATCTGCGCACCCCTGCCGGCTCCAAAGGCGCGGCCTATGGGCTGGACAACAGTGTCAACGCCGGCGGGCGGATGATTGCCCCACTGCTGGGCGCGGGCATTGCCGTCTGGTTTGGTTTCCGGGGTGTCTTTGCCCTGACCGGTCTGGTCTATGTGGGGTCGGTTCTGGTGGCCTGGCATATCTACCGCAACAGCCAACGCAACCCCCAGGGCTTTGTTCAGCCCGCCGCGGTCGAAGTGGGTGACTGATTGCGGGGTTCGGGTTACTGCTCTGGTGACTGCGGACTGCCGGCAATCGTACCGCAGAATCCCTCGCCTCGTACCTGTTCAGCCACCCCAGCCTACCCCTCCCCATTCCAGGGAGGGAAGTGGATCGACTCCTCCCCCACAGTGGGGGAGGTTGGGTGGGGGTGAGCAGTTCCCTCGCCCCATTCCTGACTCCTCCCCCGAGGACAGGAATGGGGTTTTTTTGTGGTTGCTCCTGCCCCACTCTACAGCAGAATCTTGTATAGCTTCTCCTGGCGCTGGGCGGCAAGCGCATAGGCCGCGCTGGCTGTCGCCTGGGGATGGGCCGTCTCTATCACCTCGGGCAGGGGGATGCCCTCGGCCATCCCCAGTGCCTGAAAAGCCAGAATGGCCGCGCCCCGGCTGGTCACCTCATCGATATTCGTCAAATGCACCGGGCGTCCCAGCGCGTCGGCCAGAATTTGCCGCCAAAGCGGATTCTCCTGCAGGCCGCCGCCGCCCGCCATCATTGGGCTGTCTGCGGGGATGTGGGGGGCCAGCCGCTGGTTGATCAGCCGGAAGCGCAGGGCCACGGCCTCCAGCACAGCCCGCACAATGTGGGCGGGTTCTGTGTTGGCTGTAATCCCGGAGATGGTCATCTGGGCGTCGTTGGCCCAGCCTGGGCTGCGTTCGCTGCGCAGAAAGGGCAGAATCGTCAGCCCGTGGCTGTCGGCACGTAACGCCCCGGCGTCGGCCAGCAAAGAAGACGCGTCTTTGTAGCGCAGGGTTTCCAGCAGCCAGACAAAGAGGGAGCCGCCATCGGTCAGCGAACCGCCCACCAGCCAGCGCCGTTTGTCCACGGGATAGCACCAGAGACCGGCGGGTACAGGCGGAACCGCCTCCCCCTCGACCTGGGGAATCACCGCGCGCAGCGCGCCGCTGGTGCCGATTGTCAGGGCCAGACGGGAGGGGTCCACCCCGCCGCTGCCGATGTTGGCCGCCGCGCCGTCCCCCACGGCCAGGCAGAAGTGAGCGTCGCTTAGCTCCGGCCAGCGTCGCCGGTATGGGGATGAAAGGGTACTATTCCCATTCGCATAGTCGATTACGGGGGGCAATTGGGTGCGGGCAATCGGCAACAGGGCCAGCAGGTCGTCATTCCAGTCCAGGCGGCTGCGCTCCAGCAGCCCCGTCCACCCGGCTTCGGAGGAGCTGACCGGGGCGAAGGGTTGACCCGTCCAGCAGGCCAACAGGTGGGCCGAAGCGGTCTGGAAATGGGCAACGGCAGCCAGCCTTTCCGGCTCCGCCGCGGCCAGGCGCAGCAGTTGGGCAGGGGCATAGGCCACGTGAATCGGCGTGCCGCTCTGCTGGTAGATGGCCTCTGCTTTCCCGGCCCCGTCCAACTCGGCCCGCAGCTTCTGCGCATAGGCTGCGCTGGTAGCGTCGGCGTAGGTGTAGACCGGCGTGACAGGCTTGCCCTCCCCATTCACCCCCAGCCAACTCATAGCAAAGCCGGTCCAGCCCACAACGGCGATTGGCCCGATCCCCGCGGCTGTCTCCCGGTAGCGGGTCAGGCATTCGTCGATCACCTCTTCTGTGCGGGCGCGCAGGGTATCGACCCGGGCCGTGCCGTCTTCCTCAAAGGCAAAGGGACGCCGGGCCGCGGTCCCCGGCAGAACAGACGCGTCCGGGCGATAGACCGCACAGCGTACAGAGGACGTGCCAATGTCTAAAACGAGAGCGAGAGGTTGTTGGGTGTGGGGCATGGGTAGGATGTGGTGGTGTGGTGGTGTGGTGAAGTCACGATTTGCGTGGGGAAACGTGAAGACGTGAAACGTGAGATCAGGTGACGACACTTCACGTTTCACGTTTCAGTTGGTTGGCCGACCGACTAACGTATGTGCGTTAGTTCCTCGCTGGTACGGAATAAGGTGGTGAAGTCACGATTTGCGTGGGGAAACGTGAAGACGTGAAACGTGAGATCAGGTGACGACACTTCACGTTTCACGTTTCAGTTGGTTGGCCGACCGACTAACGTATGTGCGTTAGTTCCTCGCTGGTACGGAATAAGGTGGTGAAGTCACGATTTGCGTGGGGAGACGTGAAGACGTGAAATGTGAGAGTACGTGACGACACCTCACGTTTCACGTCTTCACGTTTCTGCAAATCGTGGCTGCGCCACCTTACGCAATACGCAATACGCACTACGCTATCTTCCCCGATAGGCTTCCAGGCCCCCGGCCAAATCCGCGATCAGATCGTCCACCCCTTCCAGGCCGATGGAGACCCGGAATTGGTCGTCTTTCAGCCCCAATTCCTGGCGCAGTGCCGCGTTGCCGTAGTATTGGAAGGCCAGGGGCGAGAGCAGACTTTCGTAGCCGCCCCAACTGTAGCCCAGGCCAAAGAAGCGCAGGCTGTTGACAAAGGCGGACCGGGCGGCCTCACCCCTCGACTCCAGTTCAAAGCTGAAGAGACCGCTGTCGCCGCTGGTCTGGCTGCGGTGCAGCGCGTGGCCGGGGAAGCTCTCCAGCCCCGGATGGAGAACCCGGACCACATCGGGTTGGGATTCCAGCCAGCGGGCCACGGCCAGACCGCTGGCCTCGTGCTGTTTCAGACGCACATGCAGGGTGCGCAGACCGCGCAGGGCCAGGTAGGAATCGTCCGGGCCGGGGCAGGCACCCAGCATTGTGTAGACTTTGCGGATTTTGCCCATCGCAGCCGCGTTGCCCGCGGTCAGCCCGAACATTATGTCCGAGTGGCCGCCGATATATTTTGTGCCGGCGTGGACCGAAACGTCGATGCCCAGTTTGATCGGCTGCTGGAAAAGGGGGGTGGCCCAGGTGTTGTCGATGACCGTCCAGATGCCCTTCTCTTTGGCGAGCTTTGCCACCGCGCGGATGTCCTGAATCTCAAAGAGACCCGTAGAGGGGGACTCGATGAAGATCATCCGCGTATTGGGGCGCAGATAGTCCGAGAGGTCGGCGGAGGCAGAGGCGGGGAAGAAGGTGGCTTCCACACCAAAACGGGGCAGATGGGAAGTAAAGGCCAGGCGGGTCGGGCCATAGACCGTATTGACGCAGAGCGCGTGGTCCCCGGCGTTGAGCAGGCCGATGAGCACCATCGAAATCGCGCTCATCCCGGAGGAGGAGGCGATGCAGTCGGCGGCCCCTTCCAGATGGGCGATCTTGCGTTCCAACAGCTTCGTCGTCGGGTTGTGGCTGATGTTATAGGTGAACTCCCGGGGCTTCTCGCCGGTCACATTGGCTTTCCACGTCTCGTAGTCCGGGAAAGTGTAGGTGCTGGCGTGGTAGACCGGTGGATTCACCGTGCCGTAGTGGGCCTGGGGATCGTCGTAGAGATGGCCGAGTTCCGTGGAGACGTGGAGCGGGTCGTGGATGTTGGGTGTGAGCAAGGGTGTGCCTTTCGTGGTGCGTAGTACGTGGTGCGTGGACTAAAATGTGAGACAAGCGATAGTCTTGCAGAGATTGATTATACCCGGATGGTATACCTGCTGTACAACCGCCACACCTGCTGTACAGCCTCTGTATGCGATGCACAGAGGCTGTGGGCTGGGTACAGAGTCTGTACACGGCCCACAAAGCCTGTGCCGGACGCACAAACTCTGTGTGAATCCCACAGAGCCTGCCTCTCTCCCACAGACTCTGTACATTTTGCACGGCGTCCGTCTCTCTTGCACAGACGGTCTACGCTGGGCACAGGGAATGTATATACTCGACACGGGCATAAACTGACATTTTTTCGCCCAGTCACCCAGTCACCCAGTCACCCAGTCGCCCAGTCACCCAGTCACCCTGTCACCCCATCAATCTGTCCAGGGACATATTCTCCGCGATGATGTCGTGGGGAATTAAGGCATAGCGCCAGGGCTTGCCGCCGTTGGCCTGGGTGTGGGCCGTGGCGTGCTGACACCAGATGACCGCAGCGTCCCGCTTGGCCAGGACTTCGGCATCCTCCATCTCACTCAGACGTTTCGGTTCCAGCATCAGAATCTTGCTGGCGGTTTCGGCCACAAAATCGGGCTGATATTCCTTCTGCTCGTGACCGGATTTGTAGTAGATTTGGAACTGGCCCAGGGCTGGTTTGAACCACTTCTGCGCTTCCCGCTCCAAAATAATCGCCAGACGCCGCTCCGGGTCCGATTGAAATTTCTGCACAGGGTAGAGACAGCGCTGAAAGCCGCCGAAGACGTATTGGCTGATGCGGCTGAGATTGGCAGGCGGCACACGAAAATCCTGCACGGGCTGATCCGCTGGCATTGTAAAGGCACTTTCACGCAGGGCGACAAAGCCCCGTGTAACAGTCGCCTCATAGCCGCTGACATTCTCCCAGCGATGTTCCTGCATTTGGGCGTGAATCAACCCGGCCAATTGGCGCTGGTAATAGCCCAGAACGTTCTCCAAATCCGCCGGGTCGGAGAGATAGCTCTGCAAATGCTCCACCATCTGACCGGCCAGATCGTAGAGCAGGTCCGCCTGATCGTCGTAGGAGATGTCGGAGAAGTCGATGAGGTGGCGCACCAGATAATCTTCCGGGCGGGCCTCGGAGACCACCCGATTGCCCGTATGCAAAATCTCCTGTTCATTGGTTTGCAGACTTTGCAGCATCAGCGCCTGATCCACGGGCTGGTAGTAGACGTTGGACGTATCCAAACGGAAGGGATGAAAGCCTGTAGTCACTTCGCCTCTGGGGACCACCACAATGCGGGGAATGTCAATAGTGAGTTGCTGGACCTGGGCCACGGCCTGGGCCACCACCGCGGCGAAATCAGGCAACGGCTGCGCTTCCAGCCCCGGCAACTCCGGCTGGGTCGGAACGATGTAGGCCGCTTTGACCTCGGCCACAATCTCCGCCAACTGGGCCGGTTCGTAGAGATGGGCCGAGGAGGGCAAGGATTCCCGGCGCTGGATAGCCTGATAGGTTAGTTGGGCAACCTGCTGTTGGGCGGGGGTGGTGAAGATCGGTGGCGGTTGGGATGCGCCATTGGGCGCGGATGTGGGCATGGAAGCGCCCAGCGCAGTCGCCACGGCGGGAGCCGCCACGACGGTTGTCGTGCGCGGCTGTCGATCTTCCGGCTCCAGAAGGTACGTTTCCAGCCGAATGACCGAATCCGGGCGGTTGGCCTCGTCCACAATCTCCTGGAATCTGTCGTGGGCCACGATATTCAGCCGGTCCACAGCTTTGACACCCGTGCGTTTGCCGAAGGGCAGACGCAGCCCCCGACCAATCGACTGCTCGATGAGGATGCGGGCGTTGGCCGCGCGCAGGGGCACAATCGTATACAGATTGGTCACGTCCCAGCCCTCTTTGAGCATATTGACGTGAATCACAATCTCCGTGGGTTCGTCAGGACTTTCCACGGCCAGCAGCCGCTGAATGACCTCATCCTCTTTGGTAGTCGAATCGACCTGCAACACCTTCTCCCGGTAGCGACCCTCGAAGAAAGCGTCGGATTGGATCAACGCAAGCAGGCTGGCGGCGTGGACTGTATCCCGGGCGATGACGAGCATAAAGGGTTTGACGATTTTGTTGCCTGTCTGTCGGGCGTAGGTCTCCAACTCGACTTTGACGCTCTCGTGCAGACGCACGCCGTCGGCCAGTTTGATCTGCTCTATCTCTTGGGGGCTGTGCTGTTGGGGCTGAAAATTGCGCTGGGTGACAACAACCGGCTCTTTGATAAAGCCATCCTGCAGGGCTTTGGCCAGGGGATAATCGACGATGATATTTTTGAAGCGATTGGGTTCGGTGCTCGTCTCCACAAAAGGGGTGGCGGTCAGTTCCAGCCCCAGAATCGGCTTGAGTTCGTTGATGGCCCGCGCGCCGGCGCTGGCCCGGTAGCGGTGGGATTCGTCCATCAGCAGGACCAGATCGGGCAGTTCGGCCAGATAGTTGAAGTAGCTGTCGCCGATATATTCGGAGAGCCGTTTGATGCGGGGGGAGCGCCCACCCCGCACCTCCGAATTGATTTTGGAGATGTTGAAAATGTTGATGCGCACTTCCCGCTCGTACTCCGGGTAGAGGGTGGTGCGCACACGGCTGCCGCTCTCGTAGTTGTCGCCGGTGACGATAAGGGGTGGCGTGACCGCAAATTCGGCGATGCCCCGGAAGACATATTTGGGCGTGTTGGGGGTGAAGTCGGCGATCAGTTTGTTGTAGATGGTCAGGTTGGGGGCCAGGACAAAGAAGTTGCCCAGGCCGTGGGCCAGGTGCAGATAGCTGATGAACGCGCCCATCAGTCTCGTCTTGCCCACGCCCGTGGCCAGGGCAAAGCAGAGGGAGGGGAAGTCCCGCTCGAAGTCGGTGACCGTGGGAAATTCGCTGCGAATGATCTCCAAAGCCGCGGCCGCATCCCCGTTTTTGTGGGGCTGGGCGATCTCCACCACCCGGTCCAGCACTTCCAGGGAGCGGCGCTGGGGGGGACGCAGGCTCAGACGGCCGCTGATGGCGTTGACTTGTCGGTGCATCGGGGAGTCCCTCGTTCTGATGGCGTGGTGCGTAGTGCGTAGTGCGTGGTGCGTCAAGCAGTCAGTGACGCATCTGCCCACGACCCACTGGCACGGTGTAGGTGCGGTTTTCAACCGCACTATACTGGCACGGTGTAGGTG
>JAHDWH010000222.1 GCA_023384455.1 Caldilineaceae bacterium
AGCCGGGCCGGGGTGGAGGCCAGGTTGAGGGCGGGCGGCGTGTAGCCCTGGCTGCCCACCCGCTCCCAGGCCCGCAGCACCAGCGTCACCCCGGCCAGTTGCACAGCCCGGGGGTCGATGTCGATGCCGTGCAGGTGGTGGGAGAGGATGCGGTCGGCGATGGCCGTCGCGCTCATCTGCGGCTGCTGCTCCTGATACATCGCGAAAAGCATATCAAAGGCTTCCCGCTGGAAGTGGCCGGAGCCGGTGCAGGGGTCCAGGAAAGTCAGTTCTGACAGGGGGAAGGGGTGAGGGGGTGACAAGGTGATTGGGTGATTGGGCGCAATCACCCAATCACCTTGTCCCCCTGTCACCCTGTCATCTGCCAGAATCTTCTCCCGGTCAATGTAATAGTCCCACCCCGCGGGCAAGGCCGAGTCGGGATAGGCTTCGTGGTAGCTGCGGCCCAGGCTGTTCTGCAGCAGCCACTGCACCATATAGGGTTCGGTGAAGAGTTGGGTGGCCGCCGCGATTTCGGAACGGCTCTCCACCTTGCCACCCCGGCCCAGCTTGGCGTAGACTCGCTTCTTGGCCTCCTCCTGATAGAACTGGTAGGACCAACTGATGGCGTCCGGGTCGGCAAAGACCGGGTCCAGTTCGGGTCTGCCCACCGCCTGGACACAGCGCAGCAGCCCGGTGGTGGAGGGGCGCAGGGCCGCGTTGGGGTCGTCCCAGTCGAAGAGTCCCGGCAAGAGTTGGGCCTGGGTGCGGCAGGCCTTTTCCAGCACAGCCCACCAGCCGCCATCTGCCCCGCCTGTGCGCTGGGGTTCCTCGTAGCGCAGCAGATAGAGCGCTTCCGAGATGCCTTCGTAGGCCGGGTTGAGGCGCAGGGTCTCCTCGATCAGCCCCCGGGCTTCCAGGGCGCGCAGGGCCAGCAGCCGGTTGATCCACGTATAGGCGGCCCGCTCCACAAGGGCGGCGCGCACACTGGGCCGCTCTGCTTTGGGGACAGCCGCCATTTGCACCTCTGCCGTGCGATGGGCGCGCACGGCTTCCGGTGTGGGGTTGGGCAGCGCGTCCAGGGGGGTGATGGAGCCGTCTGTGCCGATGCCGATGCGCTCCAGTTCCCGGTCCAGATCGCCCCGGATCAGCCTGTCCGACTCGTCCCAGGCGCTGTCCAGCGTATGGCGCAGCTCCATCACCAGCGAGCGGAGGAGGTCTTTGTAAGCTCTTTGCATTGCGTGTTCGTTCCGTTTTTTTGAAGTTCGTTGACAGACCAGCGCCGGTTGCTAGCCGAGTCCTTCTGACTAGCGCCGGTTGAGTAGCCCGGAGTCTGCGGAGGGCGTATCGCTTGTACTGAGTGCGAAGCGTATCGAAGTGAAACCAAGCGGGTTACGCCCCAGAAAGTGGCCCGTCTCGTAGACCCGCCGTCTTGGTTTCGATACGCCGCCACCACCTGAACGCAGGCGATGAAGCTCCCGGCGGCGGCTACTCAACCGGCGACGGCTGGACTGATTTGTGCATTCCCCCACCTGACCAGCGCCGGTTGCCCAACCGATTCCAGACCAGCGCCGGTTGAGCGGTGTCCTGAGCCTGTCGAAGGGTAGGCGGGGGCAGTTTCCCGCCGTATCGCTTGTACTGAGTGCGAAGCGTATCGAAGTGAAACCAAGCGGGTTACGCCCCAGAAAGTGGCCCGTCTCGTAGACCCGCCGTCTTGGTTTCGATACGCCGCCACCACCTGAACGCAGGCGATGAAGCTCCCGGCGGCGGCTACTCAACCGGCGACGGCTACTCAACCGGCGACGGCTGGACTGGTCTTTCGCCTTCGCCCGGTGTGACCGCTTTGGGAAAAATCTTGCGCGCCAGCGCGGGTAGAGCGTCGTAGTCACCGCGGATCAGCGCTTCTCGCTTATCCCGTCGCCATCCCTGCACCTGCTTTTCGGCGGCATAGGCATCCACAACGCTGGCAAACTCGGCAGCGAAGACAACCTTCACCGGGCGACGGCGCGCTGTGTAGACTGCGCCCGTGCCCTCGTTATGCTGCCACACACGACGTTCGATGTCTGTCGTAGAGCCGACGTAATACGAGCCGTCGCTGCATTCGAGAATGTACATCCAGGCCATGAAGTTTGTTCCCTGATTAGCGCTGGTGGAGTAGCCGATTCCAGACCAGCGCCGGTTGAGTAGCCCGGAGTCTGCGGAGGGCGTATCGAAACCAAGCGAGTTACGCGGCGGAAGATTACCCGTACTCGCTGACCCGCTCCTGGTTTCGATACGGCGGGAAACAGCCCCCGCCTTCTGAAGCGACTCCCACTCAACCGGCGTCGCTAGTCCTGATTATTGAATGATCACACTCTTGCCGTCGTCCAGATAGCCGCGAATCTGCCCGCGCAGGCCAGCCAGCCAGTCGTCCAACTGGGCTTCGTTTTCAATCCGGCTTGGCCCGCTGTAGAGAGCATCCCAGGAGAGCAGATGCTCGTGGGCTTCGGGCTGGGGCGCATAGCGGGTGCGCAACTCGCGCAACTGTTCGCTCTGCTCATCTTGAGAGCGCAGCATCTCCGAGAGCAGGGAACGGGCCTCGCCAAAGGTGGTCGCGTCCCGTTCCAGCCGGTTGCGCACCGGGTCGTAGAGACCGGAGAGGGCTGCGGCCTCGTCCCGCACCTGCTCCTCCGGCACACCGGCTGTGCGTACTGCCTCCTCCAGTTCGGTGTTGAGGGCGGCAAGCTGGGCCTGGGCTTGGCTGCGCCAGCTTTCAATCTGGCTGTTGACCGCGGTCTGGGCGGCCTGATAGGACTGAACCAGTTCGTTCCAGCGCGCCGGTTCCGTCAACGTGCGGTCGTTCTCCACAGTGCGATAATCCCGCAAAAAGGCCCGCACTGCGTCCAGATCGGCGTTGGCGTTGACCATACTGGTGTAGAAATTCCGCATGTCACGGAAACGGCTGTCCTGTTCGTTGCGGAATTGCTCAAGCTGGTCGAGCAGAGCGAGAAAGCGCTGCAAGACTGGCTGCTGATCCCGGTAGGCAATCAGCCTCCGCTCGGCCGCGCCGATGTTGAGCAATTCCTGGATTGTATTCGAGCCAGCCAGAAAGTCCTGGGGAACTGGACACTGGGCAGCCAGGGTCCACGCCAGCACGCTCTCCCCACGCCGGGCCAGATCGGCCAGCTTTTCCGCCAGCACCGCATTGAGGGTAGGGGCCACCAGCGCAGTGTTGTTGGCAATGGCAAACATCTGGCGCAGAGCGTCGCGGATGGCGCGTAGTTCTGTGGGTGTCAGTTGGCTGCGCACCCCCTGCACCCGCAGATGGCGAAAGCGGCTCTCGGTGGTCAGCACCCGTTCGGCCACATCGCTGCCGGGGTCTGTGATCAGCGTGCCCTCTTCCAGCAGGCGACATTCGGATTCGCGCAGAAGCAGAGCCAGCCCTACTTTGATGGCGTTGCCGTCCCAGCCAAAAGGGGGCGACTCAAACTGGCGACGCAGATCCCCGGCGTTGATTGGTTCCTGGTCCTGGTCGGCCAGGGGAAGCTGGCTGCGCAACACGGCCAGCAGGGGGTGGCCCTGGTTGAGATCGCTGTCGGCCCGATAGACGCCCAGGGCGCGCAGGTCCGGGTTGCTGGTGTTGTGGCTCAGGGCGGCGCGCACTGCGTTGGCTTCGTTGACAATGCGGTGGATCACTTCGCCGTAGCGGGGGTAGATATTGGGCAGGATCTGGCTGAGGGTGTTGACGACGGCTTCGCCTGCGCTACTGCCCTGGGCCAGTTGATAGGGCGTGCCCCGGAAAAAGATAATTCCGCCACGCATGGATTGACCCAACAGGCGGCCCACCGCCTCTTGCAGGGCGGGAAGGTCCATCTGCCGGGCCTGGCGCGCCACCTCCTCCTCGCCCCGGTTGTCCCTGGCCGCGGAAATGGCCGCATCCGCTACTTCTTTGGTAGCCGCGGCCAGAGCCAGCTCGGCCCGGAAGCCCTGCACTTCGCCCATGCGCAGATAAATGGCGTCGGGCTGCTGGCCGGAGCGCTGGCGCATGGCCCCGTCGTCGCTGATCTGGGGTTCCAAGGCCCGTTGCAGGGGGCTGAAGACATAGACCGTCACCTGTGCGCCGGTGGGGTTGCGCACAGTGCGCCCGTCCAGTTCGATGCGCACCTGAATCTCCCGACCTGCCAGGGGGACCCGCTCGAAACGAAAGGTGCTTTCGCTTTCATACTCTTTCAGCGCCTGGCTCAGATCGAAGGAGCGGCTGATCAGTTCCTCCTGGCGCGCCCGCACTTTGTCCTGAAAGCTGCGCTGTTGGGTGTTGAGAAAGACGTACTGATCACCCACCTGTTTGGCATAGCCGGCGGCCACCAGCCGCTCCACTTCGGGCTTGACCCGGTTGCGCAAGGCGGAGAGCGAAGTCTCCAGGCTATCCACCACCGTGCGCGTCACATTGTTGATGGTTGTGGGGATGTATTGGGCCTGTCCCAGCAGAAAGAGGCCGTGGGCTACACTGGTGGTGAGGGGATTGGCGTCGTGTACGGTGTCGTCGATACGGCGCAGATCGGTTTTGGTCTCCACCGGCACGTCGTCCTCCAATTGCCGGTAAAGATCGGCCAGAGAGACCAGACGGCCCACTGCTTCCTCCAGCGGGCCATTGCTCTCGATCAGCCCACCCTGCACCACCCCAATCATCGTGCGGTTGGAACCGGTCAATGCTTCGTCCCGGTTGGCGGCCTGGGCAATCCCCTTGACCACATCAGGGATCACACTCACTGTCCAGGGCAGGTAGGGATAGAAGAGAGGGAAATTGCTGGTGTTGGGATCGGGATAGACACGCTCCGAATGGTCCAGAATGCCCAGATCAATGATGCTGCCGCTGCGCTCCTCAAAGCGCCGGATCAGATCGCTGCGTGCTGCCTGGGTTTTGCGCAGCACCCGCTCCTCCACCACCTGACTGATGTCCTCGTTGCTCAATCGGCAGGGCAGGTCAAAGCGCTGGATGATCTTGGCGTAGTACTCCTGTTGCACATTCTGTTGCAGGGCCTGGATATCGCCGTGGGCTGTCACCGATATCCAGACCCGTCCGCCACCCCGTTCCGCGGCGGCTTCCACCAGAGATTGGACCTGCATAGTGCGGTCATTGGCGTTGCCCGCCGCGATCCACTGGCCCAGTTCGTCCAATTGCAGCAGCAGTTTGTGGCGTGTGCTGGTGGTGTCCCGGACCTCGCACCAGCGGCGCAGCCGTTCGATGACCCGGTTGTCGTCCACGCCGCTGCGCACAATGGCATTGACGGCGCTCTCCACGGCAGCCGGGCTGGAAAAGTTGTCAAGCAGATCGGCAGCCGCTTTGTAGAGACTTTCCAGATAGAATTCCGGGTCGATGACGATCTCTTCCCAATCGGTGGCTGCTTCCGCCGCGGCCCGTTGGCGAAAGGTGTCACTCAGCCCTAAAGAATCGATCTGATATTCCACCACCCAAGCAAAGGGCCAGTTATGGGTATAGCCCCGCTGTCCGGCAAAGAGCTTGAAAGCGATGAGTGGCAGGCGGTCATCGCCATCCGTAAGCATGGAGTGGAGGTTGCCGCCCACAGCCGTCGTCGTCAACCTGCGCCGCAGGACGGTCAAAAAGTGTTCGATCTCCCGTCGGTCCTGGCTCGTGGCGGGCAGCCGGTTCAAAAAGAGTTCATGCACCGACTGGCCCTGGATTTCCCCGCCTTCCAACAGGATCCCCAGCACCTTCATCAGCAACGACTTGCCGGAGCCGAAGAAGCCGCTCACCCAAACCCCGATCCCCTGCTCGTTCTCCCGGTCGGCCGCGTCCACATAGGCGTCCAGCACCCGGTGCAGATGGCGCTCCCATTGGGGGGTGACCACCAGATTGGTCAGTTCGCTGCGCACCACAGCCGGCGCCCGGTCGGCCACTTTGACCACCGGTTCGATCTTTTCGCGCACAGTTGTGGCAAAGATTTCACGAATCTGCATCTTTACATCTCCTCACCGCGATAGAAGGCCAAACGGGCGTCGGGCAAGCCCAGAAAGTGGTAGGTGCGGCTGGCCTGGGGGGGATGGGTTCCGGGCACCATCAGTACGACGGGTACGGTCTGGCCTGTGTGGGGATTGCGGGGTTCGCTCTCGGCCACCGATTCCATCAGGCTGGTCGGGTTGCCCAGGGGGTGGAGGGCAGCCACACCGCGCAGCACGACCACCGGCCGTCTGCTTGGGTCCAGATCAGCCAGGCTCTTCTCGATCTCTTTGGCAAGCTGCCGGGCCCACAGCCGCACAATCGACATGCCGGCGTTGCTGCCCCTGTGCGGGTCGTTGAGCAGTGTCGCCCGTTTCTCTTCCTGCCCGGCCATACTTTCGATGGTCAGGCGGACCAGATCGATGTGGATATAGTAGAGGCTGGCTTCCCCGTACATGCGCTCGTCGGCCAGACGACGAATATACTGATCCTTGTCCGGTGGGTAGACGAAATAAAGGTAGGGCCGTCCGCTGCTGTGGCCGATGCCGTCGTAGGCTTCGTGCAGGCGCGCCAGCATATTCTCAAAACGCTCTTCGAGCAGATCCGCCGTAACGGGCATTCAGCACTCCTTATCCAATCGTCAATTCAGATAACACGCCCCGGGTGCGCTCCTCATTCCACAGCCACAGCCGCCAGTCCGGGTGAGATGGTATCTCCTCTTCCGAAATGCCTTCCTCTCGTAGAAGTCTGACTACGTGGCGAACGACCTCATCGGGGACGATAGGTTCCACAATCTGTTTATTCGTCCGGCCCTGCAACAGGCCGTAGTCACGCAGCAGCGATAGTGTGGTGCCGCCCAGACGCTCCCGGGTCTGCCGGGTCCAGTTTTCGATTTCGGGTCGTTGAGGAAGTTGCCCATCCAGGAAGCGCTGCACATCGGCACTGTCAATCCCCGTCTGCCTCTCGCTCCATTTAGGCACTACCACCTCAAGCACAAGGGCGTAGAGCAACTGATCCTGCCTGCACACATGCAGAAGAAGCGCTGACTTGAGAGCCAGCAGGCTGGACTGAGCGGCAAACAGAGCCAGGTCGTCCAGCACCCAGGCTGGTGGGTTCCAACTGATGAGACGGCGGGAGATGCGCTCGACAATGCTTTTGCGGCTGGCCCGCGAACGCTGGGGAAGAAGGCTCTCCACCAGAAGTTGCTTGGCGTTCGCCACCCGCGTATCGACTGAGCCTTCCTGTTCGGCATAGGTCTGAAGAAAAAGTTGTGTCTCATCCAAAATGCCCGTGAATAGGGCGCTGGATGCAATAAATGGGCCGGTGGCTCGCCATTGGGTTGTCATCGAATTTGATCCGGGATGTCAGGTTTGTAAAACCATATTACGCGTTGATAGTTTCCATATCCAGATCGATGGTGGGTGCATTGCGGGGATACGGTTCGGTGGGTCCCTATGTATGCCCAGGGTAAGGACTGACTTTAGGAAGTATAGCGCGCTTTGGTGGGAAGGGCAAGTAGGTAGGGAAGCAAAGGGGGGGCGGGGAGTCAGGCGGGGGAATATGGGCGGAGGGCTGTTTCGGGGTCAGAGCCGATCCATTATCCCAGCGCCACCGCCGCCCGCTTGCTCACCGTCCCCTGCCGGCGCTGAGGAACCCGTTCGGCGAACTGACCGGTGCGCCCGGACGCCATTTCGTCGTTGAAGTAGAGGGGCACAGGCACAATATCCACGGGCTGGCGATCCTTGCCCCGCCCCAGCGGCGGGCAACACCAGCCCGCATCTGCGGCTTCCCGGCGCTGCTCTTTGAAGTTGCCCAGAATGCCGCAGGAGAAGCAGTGCTCCCGGCAATCGTCCACCACCCCGCCCTGATAGGTGTGGAGGTATTCCTGGGCCAGAAACTCCTTCTTCAGCCCGGCGGAGATGTGCTCCCAGGGCAGAATCTCGTCCAGGCTGCGCGCCCGGCGTGCGTACCAGTCCATATCCAGCCCAAAGTCGGCGAAGGCTTGGGTCCAGGCATCGAAACGGAACTGATCCCCCCAGGCATCCAGTTTGGCCCCCAGCCGCCAGGCCCGCTCGATCACAGTACACAGCCTGCGGTCACCCCGGGTCAGAAACGCCTCCACCAGCGTCTCCCTCGGGTCGTTCCAGGTGAAGTGTAGCCCCGGCCCCCGCAGCTCCTGCTGGAGCAGGCCGAGCTGCGCCTCGATGACACTCTGCTCTTCCATCGGCACCCACTGAAAGGGGGTGTGGGGCTTGGGCACGAGGGTGCTGACGCCGACGCGCACGCTGGCTTTGTTGCCCAGAATACGCCGCCCCACGGCCAACACCGCTTTGGAGAGGTCGGCGATGGCCTGTACATCTTCCAGCGTCTGGGAAGGATGGCCCACCATAAAATAGAGTTTGATGGTCGTCCAGCCCCGGCTGTAAACCTCCTCGGCTGTCTTCAGCAAATCCTCCGAGGCAATCGGCTTGTTGATCACATCCCGCAGGCGATCCGTGGCGGCCTCCGGCGCAAAGGTGAAGCCGGAACGCCGACGCCCCTTTTCCAGCAGTTCCATCAGGTCCACGCTAAAGCTCTCGATGCGCAGGCTGGGCAGACCCACGGAAAGACGCTTGGCCCCGTGGCGCTCCATTGTGTCCCGCACCAGCTCCTCCACATAGCTGTAATCGCTGCTGCTCAGGCTGAGAAAGCTGACCTCCTCGAAGCCACACTGTTCGATCATCTCATCCACCGCGGCCAGCACTTCCGCCGCGGGCCGCTCGCGCACGGGCCGGAAGATCATCCCCGCCTGGCAGAAGCGGCAGCCCCGGGTGCAGCCCCGCATAATTTCGATGGCAGCCCGGTTATGGACCACATTAATATTGGGCACAATAAAACGAGTGACAGGCGGGGGCAGCACAGTCACCACCCGCTTCATCACCTCCCGCGGCGCGGCGGGGTGCAGGGGCCGGGTCTCCAGCAGAGTCCCGTCCGCGGCGTAGACCGGCTCGTAGAGGCTGGGGACGTAGACGCCGGGGACGCGGGCGAGACGCAGCCAGAGGGCGTGGCGGGCGGAAGAGGAAGGGGTGTGGGGGTGAGGGAGTGAAAGAGTTTGGTCGTCGGCCCCCACTCCCCAGTCCCCAGTCTCCGATCTCCAATCCCTGACAACTTCGATCACCTCAAACACCACCTCTTCCCCCTCGCCGATGACCATCGCGTCGAAGAAGGCGCTCATCGGTTCCGGGTTGAAACAGCCGGAGCCGCCGGCAATGACCACCGGATGTTCAGCCGTGCGCTCGGTGGCGCGCAGGGGGATAGCGGCCAGATCGAGCATTGTGAGCACATTTGTGTAGAGCTGCTCGTAGGGCAGGCTGAAGGCGAAGATGTCGAAATCGGTGATGGGATGGGCGCTCTCCAGCCCGTAGAGGGGGATGGCATTCTCCCGCATTTTGGCCTCGAAATCGATCCACGGGCAATAGACCCGCTCGGCCAGGAGGTCATCCCGACTGTTGATCAGATCGTAGAGAATCGCCAGCCCCAGGTTCGAGCCACCCAGCTCGTAGATGTCGGGGAAGGCCAGGGCGACTTTGGTGCGGATGGCCGGGTTGTCCCAGTCCTTGACAACGCTGTTCAATTCACCGCCGGTGTAGCGGGCGGGCTGGGCCACTTTGTGGAGCACCCTGTCCAGGGCACGACGGATTTGTTTGGGGGTCGTTGGCATGGGACTCTCTTCCTTCTATCAGGCCAGGGTGGATGGGCAGTGGGATGATGGAAGTACCAGTTCCATCATCCCACCGTCCATCTGTTCGACTTTGCATAGTGGTTCAGCCATTATAGCACGATTCCTGTGACCGACTGAATCCCGCCAGATTTGACAATCCAGCCCACTGAGGCTATACTCTCCATCTGTCCTGCGCGTAGTATTCTTTGTGCCCCGTTCGTCTAGCGGCCCAGGACACGGCCCTCTCAAGGCTGAAACACCGGTTCGAGTCCGGTACGGGGTACCAAAAAGCAAAAGAGCGTCAACCACTTGTTGGTTGACGCTCTTTTTTTCCACAGACCCGCCCCCATAAAAGGCCAGAAGCCGACTTGACAAGTCATCGCTTTCTGTTACAATCGGTTGACACGTGTCAACCAATGGCACAAAGCGCTGTGCAAGCCGCTTTTTTGCCGTTTGACAAGTATCCCTATCTGGCGTTATAGTTCTACCTGTAGTATCCACGTTTTCACAGATCTTCTTTCGGTTTATCGAAGCACGTTTTTTTTCCGACACGTCTCCACCAGATCAGAGTATGTTGCCGCGCCGTTTTTGCTTACAAAACGGCACAAAAAGAGTGTACACACCCTGCAATAGCGCTAAGGGCTTGTCAAAGAATAACTTCCCGTTTTGGTGCGTCGCACTGTCCAGA
>JAHDWH010000223.1 GCA_023384455.1 Caldilineaceae bacterium
AGAATTTCCGCGTATTCTGTGTATTCAGTGGTTATTTCTGTCGTTGGCTGAGTAGGTACAAGAATCCTTGCTATCGCCGAAAGAGAAAAGGCTTCACACCGGCTTTCTGGACTCACCTGCGCGTATCGTAACTGCTCACCCCCACCCAACCTCCCCCACATTGGGGGAGGAGTCGATCCAGTTCCCTCCCTGGAATGGGGAGGGGTAGGGTGGGGTGGCTGAACAGTTACCGCGTATCTGCGGCGTCGCTGTCATAACTTCTTATGCGATCTCCATTGCGCCCATCAACAGCCGGGCCTCATCGGCCCGGTCCAGCAAAAACTCGGTCAGGGCCACCCAGCCTGCCAGCACATCCTCAGCGGGACGACCGTACATCGCCGTCACATTGACCCCCGACGCCGGGTCCAGCATAATCGCCGTCCAGCCGGGCAGGGTGGCCCCCATCCAGAGAGCCGCGCTGGCGGTATATCCCAACCGCACCAACCGTTCATCGCCCATCCAACCTGCGGCGCGCAGCCCGGCCAGATAATTTTGAAAGACCAATCTCTCCACTTCTTCAATAGCGGACAGCTCGTACTCGAAGAAATAGGCGCTGGTAGCCACCAGTTCCCCCATGTCCATCCCCACACCGCCCAGCCCGCAGAAGGCCCAATCCAGGACGATGAGTTCCTCCTGTCCCTCATCAGCCTTGCGCCACATCAGATTGCGGCGGTGGCAGTCGTTGTGGCAAAGGACCTGGGGTAGCCGATCCAGGGCGTCGAAGAAGCCGTATTTGTCCGCCCAGATTGCCAGTATCCGGCGGCGCAGATCCGGCGCAAACGCCTGCTGTACCAGCGGGTGTTGCCAGACGCTTTCCGGCGTGTCGGTGGCCATATGCCGGGCCCACCAGCCGCCGTCGGCGAAGGTGCTGCGGAAGAAGGGTTCGCCCAGCCAGGGCGCGTCCGGCAGCGCTCTTTCGTTCAGATAGGCAGCAGCCGAACGACCCAAATGGTAAGCCGCCCGTCCAAAATCCGCCGGGGACCAGCGCCGCCCGGTGGACTCCACAATGTGCTCCATCCAGAGCCAGCCGCCGTCTTCCTGTTCGGTGACGCCGTAGCAGCGGGGCGCGCGCACAGGCCCAGGCAGCCCGGCCAGCAGGCCAGAATCGAAGGCCAGCAGTTCCCGTTTCCAGTAACACCACTCCCGGGGGGCCTGACACATCTCGCCGGACGGGTGATTGACGATTTTCAACACAACCGACCAGGGCCGAATGCCATCGCCGTCCTGCCCGTGACCGCTGAAGTGGTAGAGTCCGCCGGTGGTGCGAATGATCTTCTCGTGGCCCAGCGGTTCGACGGACCAATCGAGCAGTTCGAAGGCCGGGTTGCCCTGCTCCTGGCGCAGGACAGTGGTGAGCATAGCGGGGTCCATAGAACGCAATTGGTCAAGCATCTCTTGGGACATAGACATCTCCTGTCAACTGCCCTGAAAAATAGGACGAGAAAAGAGGGTGAGAAGCTGAAAAAAGGCAACACTAAACCAAAGGCTCAAAAAATGGGCCTGTGCAACCAACCGATCAGAATGAAAGCGATCTCGGCCAAGAGATCGGGTAATGGCACGATTCAATGCGCCTGTGCAGTTCATCGCCTGCAAGGGCTTGAGAGCCTGGCGTGCTTCCTCCTTCCTGTTTCGTTCTACTGCTTGAAGGAATAATCGCCTCCCCATTGGGGAAGGTGCAGCCGCCTAGGTGTGCCCGACTGAGAGCACAGTCTGCCCTGCGTGCTTCGCCTTACAGCGTTCACAATCCGTGGTACGTCGGGACACACGAATCTAAACATAAGCATAAGGGTTAAGCCTAGATTTCGCACCTTGAAAATAGAAGAGAGAGAGAAAGAGGCAAAGATGGGCCAGATGTGGCAAAGTGTGAGTACGTCAAAATCGACTAAGCCAAAAAGCAGGAGCATCTTCGTATGAACAAGTATGCCACAAGAGAGTCCCATCTCACGGTATGGCTGGTCTGGTTGGTAGTGGTTATGAGTGCCATGAGCATGAGTGTTGTCCAGGATTTCAATCCGACAACCGCACCGATGTTGGGGGTCGTAAGCCACGATGCAAGCCGGTCAGGCGGGCTGTTTCCTTGGCAGGCCAGGTATCGCTGGAAGAAATGGGCACTGGAGCGCTACCGGAAATGGCGAGACGAGTATCGGCAAGCCAGGCGCACCATCCAGTTAGCCCGGCTGGCCCTGAGCGGGATGACGACGATGGCCCAGGTGGTGGACTGGCTAACGGCCAGCCAGGTGCGTTACAAGATGGGGGCACTGTCCGTGCTGTATGCCCTCTTGCAAACCCTGGAAGTCGAGCAGATCATCAACCGCCACTGCCCGACCGCACATTCCCGGCGATGGTATGCTGATATACAGCGAGGAAGTCGAGCAGATCATCAACCGCCACTGCCCGACCCGAGGAGATGTAGGCCATGGAACGGTGGCACTGGTCCTGGTCTTGAACCGACTACTGCTGCCCCTGCCCCTCTACCGAATCGCCGACTGGGTGGGGCAGACCTGTCTGGTGGCAACTTGGGGGCTGCCAGCCAGCAAGTTCAACGATGACCGGCTGGAACGAACGCTGGATGCCCTCTATCCCCACTTGGAAAGCATCTGGCAGGAAATCATGGCTCAGGCCCTGGTCAAGGCCAAGATTGATTTATCCACCATCTTTTACGATGTGACGGCCTGCGTCGCCCACGGACGCTTTGCAGAGAGCGAAGTCATCGACCCTTCGACAGGCTCAGGACACCGCTTCGGCTTCGCCCACAACACCCCCAGCAACAAGCGCAAGTTCAAACTGGGGCTGAATGCCAGCGCAGATGGTGGCATTCCCTTGCTGCATCGCCTCTTGTCAGGTTCGACGGCTGATCAGGCCATGGTCGAAGCCAACTTGGAAAAGCTCTCCACCTGGCTGCACAGCCAGGGCCGTCTCTGTCAGGACAGCCTCATCATCGGTGACCGGGCCATGTTGAACAGTGCCCTTGCCCTGGCATACGAGGCCCACGGCCTGCGCCACTTGACCGGGCTGCGGGCTGCCACGCCTGAACAGAAGGCGCTGCTGAACGTCTGGTCGGACGAGCAGATGGAGGCCCACCCGATTGTGGAGGGGCCATCTCCCCAGTACTGGGGACGGGGAGACCAGATTACCTTCACCCACGAGGGCAAGTCCGTCACCCACAAGGTGCTGGTCGTCACGGCTGGTCCCTTGCGCGACGAGTGGCGCAAGAGCCGTCAGGCTGACTTCCAAGCCCTTTTTGCCCAACTGGAGGAACTCAGAAGGTCGCATCGGCCAACCTCGTCTGCATACAACCAAACTGGTGGAACGTAGTGTCAATGCCCGGCGTAAAGCATCGCCCGTAGGTCACTTCGTCGAGGCTACTGTTTACACCACCACCGAAGGAGCGCTCAATCTGACCTGGCAGGTCAATCAGACAACCCTGGCGGCAACCGAACGACTCGATGGCCGCTATCTCCTCGTCACCAACGACTGGAAACTCTCCCATGCGGAGATGTTCCGTCTCTATCGGGCCAAGTACGGCGTGGAGAAGTGCTTTCGTATCAGCAAGTCTGACCTGCACATCTCACCCATCTTCCTACACCAGGACAAACGCATCGCTTCCATGCTCTTTATTAATATGCTTGCTCTGCTGGCCTACACCTTACTCCAACGTCAAATCCAGCAGCAGGGCTTGCAGATGACGACCCGGAGTCTGCTTCAGCGTCTTGACCAGCTTACCCTCATCGAAACCCGTTGCTGGGATGGCAGCCGCTTGCACCGCCTCACTCCCCTTGAGCCTGAACTCCTTGCCATTCTCCACCTGGTTGCTCTTGCTCTGGACGAGATGCTGCAGGTCGTCGTTTCTGCCGACCACAGCCTTGCTCTGTTCGACTCTGCCTTTGATGCATCGCCTCGTCTTCTCTGATGAGCAATACCTTTTGCCCATCACGCCAGCAACGTCTTTCTCTTACCTCTCTATTCAGTTTTCAAGGTGCGAAATCTAGGCTTATGCGGACGAAGCCGCTTTCCTTTCCCCTGGTAGCTCTTGCTCCTTGCCCGATGTTCTCTTCAGTCAGCAAAATTTTGGCCCTGTTCATGCGGTCATTCACTGGGAGAAGCAATACGAGGAACCTCTCTTTCTCGTCACCTCTTTTGAACTGGCAGAGGAGGCTGCCCACTGGTATCGCCTACGCATGCGTATCGAAACCTTCTTTTCGGACCAGAAAAGTCGCGGTTTTGGTTTGGATAAGAGCCACATCAGTGACCCTACTCGTCTCTTTCGCCTACTGATCCCTGCCTGTCTTGCTTACATTTGGATGATTTATCTTGGCGTTCAGAGCCATTTGCGCGATATTGTCCCCATTATCCACCGGGCTGACCGCTGTGATCTCAGTCTTTTTCAACTCGGTCTTGACTACCTTCACTATTTCCTTGAGGAGGACTTATCTATTGACGTCTCTTTCTCTTTACCTCTCCAATTCCTTTACCAAAAATGTGTCCGGTGATGAAACCACAGATCAGCGCCTGCCAGCCGTTAAAGTCCAGATGAGCCTCGTACTCCTTGCCGACAAAATAGGGTGGCGACCAGACACTCAGGGCGATGCTGTTCGGTTCGATCCGGGGCAATAGTTCCAGGGCGTCGCCCTGGTGAATCTCGTCGATTGCCAAATAATCAGAGTGCCCATTCTGCCGGGCGTAGAGCGGTTTAAGTTGCTCCTGCAATTCGGGCGACAAACGATGCAAATTGAAGCCGTTTTGGTTCTTTCCGTTCATCCTCTTGCTCCTTTTCGCAACGGAATCTCCGCCGCCGTCACCGCGCCGAACGCTACTTGAACTATTTCCCATACCCGATATGCAAAACTAATGCGTTTTTGACTCGCTGATCGCCCGATCTATTTCCTCCCCGCGCAACCGATCCACCCATTCGTGGCGCTCTTTGGAATAATCGCCTTTACCAGTCTCAAACATCTGTAAAAAGCGAACCAATCCAACCGGCCCCAATTCATTAGCAATAGCCTTCAAGCCAACTACGCGGATTTCCTCTAGCGTCATTTGAGCCACATCAGTTCTCATAATGTATCCCCTTATCTTTTATCAGAAATCCACGTCAGTGGATTCTCTATAGCGATCTGGAACTGCGACCTGAAGCGGTTGACCAGCGTTAAGAGCCGATCATCCGTTGTCAAGAAAGCATCGACTTGTGCCTGTTCGGCGCACGCTATGTGCCGTGCATCCAAACTCGATATTCCAAGCGTCTCGATCTCGTGAGAGCGTTGCAGCCCCGATGCAGTGATTGCCACGCTATCATCCGCAAAGGAACGTAAGGTGTCTACACGTTGCCTTCGCTCTGCATCTCGTGTTTGCCCGATCTCGAAATCGAGAACATTGCTTGCCACCCAGCGTAGCTCACCGCTTGTACAGAGATCGATGATGTGAAGAATCGCCTCTGATTCAAGACGGACTCGTACCTGTGACTGGTCATCAAACGGTCTGTTCAGACAGCACGTGTCAAGATAGACTTTCTGCACCGTTCAACTCCTCATATGCAACGGAATCTCCGCCACTGTCACCGCGCCGTAACCCGTCTGATGCTTCTCCGCCTTCAACCGGGTCCAGGGCTGCCAATCCTGCGCCCGCCAGGCACCGCCTTTGGCCCCGGGGACCGGGCGGTTGGCGTTGTCACCGTAGCGGAAGGCCCAGCCGGGATCGCAGGCTTGACAGGTCAGACAGCCCGCGCTGTCTGGCGGGCAACTGAAACCGGTCTTGTCCTGGGCAGCCAGCCGCAGTTCGTAGTGGAAATAGTTTTCGCTCACGCCGCTCTGCACAATATCCCAGGGCAGGGGATCGCCGACCGTCCACTTGCCCACGTAATGTTCCCGGTCCAGCCCCACCGCTTCCATTGTCTGGAAGAAAGTGCGCACATTCAGTTCCCCGGATGGGATCGCCAGCAGCACCTTCGCCAACTCCCGGTCGCCCCGGCTGAGGATTGCCTGCACCTGGGCCCAGTCGGGCGAATCGGCGCGCACGGCCACCCCGTGGCGGGCCAGCCCTTTGTTGATAGCCCGCTGGCGATCTTTGATAGTGGCCGGGTCTGCCATCGCCTCCCACTGAAAAGGGGTGTGGGCTTTGGGCACAAAGGGCGTGGCGTTGATGGCGATACGCCGGTTAAAGCGTTTCTTGGCCTCCAGGGTAAAGTCCACAATTGCCTGGATGTCGTCGTCGGTCTCCGAGGGGTGGCCCACCATAAAATAGAGCTTCAATTGGGGGAAATTGAGTTCGCTGGCAAGGCTGACCGCCCGCATCATCTGTTCTTCGGTCTGGGTTTTGTTGATGACGTTGCGCAGGCGTTGGCTGCCCGCTTCCGGCGCGACGGTTAGGGTCTGGCTGCCGCCCGCGGCCATAGCCGTAATCAGCGGTATAGAAATCGGATCCATTCGCATAGAGCTGGCGCTGATGGACGCGCCCATCCGGTGCAGTTCGGTCGCCAGTTCGTCGATCTGCGTGTGGTCGCTCACCGCGGCGCTGACCAGCCCCACCCGCTTGTGACCCCGGCCAATCGCATCCCGTGCCCAGCCCAGGAGGACATCCAGGGGCTGCTCCCGGGGCGGACGGTAGACGTAGCCGGCCAGACAGAAGCGGCAGCCCCGGCCACAGCCCCGGGCGATCTCCATCAGGTGCATCCCGCTGAATTCGGTCTCCGGCGTGTAGAGAGTGGAATGGGTGGGGTGTTTGTAAAGTTCCCGCACCCACAGCCGCTCCACCGGGCGAAAGTCGATGTGGTTGCGGTTGGAGGGGCGCAGGCTGGGCACGTAGAAACCAGGCAGCCGGTCCAGCGCGGCCAGGAGCGCGCTGCGGTCGTCGTAGAGTCCTTCCCGGCAGAGTTCGATAAACTGGGGAATGGCCTCCTCGCCTTCGCCGATCAGAATCACATCGAAGAAGGGGGCCATCGGCTCCGGGTTCATTGTAATCCCCGGCCCGCCCGCGATGAGCAGGGGCCACTCCGCGCCATCCCAGCGGGTGGAGGCGTGGCGGTCGGCAGCCAGGGGGGGCAGATTGGCCTGGCGCAACATCTCCACGACGTTAAAATAGTCCATTTCGTAGGAGATGGTAAAGGCCCAGACATCGAACTCCTCAGCGGGGCGTTCGTTTTCCAGAGAGAGCAACTGCTTGCCCCCGGCTTCCCCCCCCTTCTCCCAGAAGATCCGCTCGCAGACCACATCCTCCTCGGCGTTGAAGCGGCTGTAGAGAATCTGGAAGGCCAGGCTGCTCATCCCCACATAATAGGTGTTGGGAAAAGAGAGGGCGATGGGCAGCTTGCCGCCCCAATCTTTGACGATTGCGCCCTCCTCATTCAGCGTCGGGCCCGGGTCAACCCGGCCCGCTTTGGAGCCGCGCTGGGGATTGTGTTGGGAATTGCGATGGGTTCGGTTCGGTTGTCGTTTTGCCATACGTACATTGTACCACAGAGGGATAGGGGACTGGGGAACAGGGACTGGGGACTGGGAAGCAGTGCCGAATCCCCAGTCCCCAGTCCCCAGTCCCCAGTCCCCTGTCCCACCCACCGCAGACGATCCTTTCCAGAAAATGGCCCAGGGGGTTTGACTGTTCAGCGCAGATCGCGGCCCAATATCTCCAGCAAATCCCCAATCTCAGCGGGCGTTTCTTCCCCCGGCGCGTCATCGAAACGGGTGAGCAGGCGGCGCAGGACCTCCCGTTCTGTCCCATTCAGCAGACCGACACTGGATTGCCCGTTGCCGCCGAGAAGCGCTTGCCCCAGTTGGCTGTGGGCCAGCATCCGCAGATCTTCTTCCAGAGGGTTATCCACCCGGTGATCGTCCACCACCTGGCCGTCGCGCATGCGCAGAATACGCCCGGTGGCCTGGGCCACCCGGCGGTCGTGGGTGACAACCACAATTGTCGTGCCCTGGCTGGTGTTGAGCTGGGCCAGCAGGGCCAACAGCTCCTCCCCGCTCTGGCTGTCCAGCGCACCCGTGGGTTCATCGGCCAGAATCAGGGCCGGTTCGTTGGCAAGCGAACGGGCGATGGCGACCCGCTGGCGCTGGCCGCCGGAAAGCTGGCTGGGCAGATGACCCCGCCGGTCACCCAATCCCACCAGTTCCAGCAGATGGACGGCCCGCTTGTGACGCTCACCCCGGCCGATCTTCTGCCCCTGCATAGGCACCTCCACATTCTCCTGTGCGGTGAGGGTGGGCAGGAGGTTGTGCAGTTGAAAGACAAAGCCGACGGTCCTGGCCCGGAAGCCGTCCATATCCTTCAGCTTCGCCACATCCTCCCCGGCCACCCAGACCTCGCCCTCGGAGGGCTGGTCCAGCCCGCCCAGCATATTCAGCAGGGTGCTCTTGCCACAGCCGCTAGGCCCCATCACCGCCAGAAACTCGCCGGGCGCGACTTCCAGATTCACGTCGTGCAGGGCGCGCACAACCGTCTCGCCGCTGCCGTAGAGTTTGGAGAGATGGCGGGTTTGGATAATTGGTTCGGTCATTGGGTTGATTCCGTGAATGAGTGCGTATTTCGTATTTCGTGTTGCGTAAGTAGAGTCCACATCGCGCCTTCTTATGGCCTTTGAGGATAGTGCAAACGCCATCATACGCGTATTCGTGACCGATGCCGCAATCATCACTTACCTACGCAATACGCAATACGCAATACGTCCTTACTCCGTCTGAATGTTAATAAACGCCGTCATCCCCCAGCGCAGGTTTTCGTCCAGGTCTGGGATGGTGATGCGCAGGGTGTAGTTGGTGCTGCCTTTGTCCGTATTGCTGACCGGGGCGATGTGGGTAATCGTGCCTGTGAAGATACGGTCGGGCAGACTGTCGAAGGTGACCTCCACCTCCAGCCCTTCCTGCAAACGCACCACATCTGTCTCCCGCAGGTCGGTCGTCTCCACCTGCATCTGGCGGATGTCCCCCAGCAGCAGAATCGGCTGACCCGGCCCGGCCAACTCCCCCATACGCATATTGACCGCGCTCACCTGTCCCTCGAAGGGGGCGATGATCTGGACCTGACGCTTCTGGGCGTGGGCGCTGGTCAGCGCGGCCACAGCCGAACGCATCCGGGCCTCAGAGATGGCAATATCCTCGCTGGTGGCGCCGGCTTTCACCCGGTCCAGCGTGGCCTGGGCGCTGGCAACCCCGGCCTGGGCCGAGAGCACAGCGGCCTCGCCCGCGGGAATCTGGGCCTGGGCCACAGCCACCTGGGACTGGGCCGATGTAATGTGGGCCGCGGCTACAGCCAACTGTTGGGGAGATGCACCTTGAATCGCCACCTGATACTGGGCCTGGGCAGCCTTCACGCCTTCGGTGGCTTGCTGCAAAGCCAGCGCTTCGGGGCGCAGACCGATGTCCGGGTCGCCCCGCACCTGATTGTAGGCAGCCTGGGCCTGGCTGACCGCCACCTGGGCGATATCGATCTGGGCCGCAGCCGCAGTCCGTTCCGCCGGGGTGGGACGGCTGGCAAGTTCGTTGTACTGCTGCTGGGCAATCAGCAGTTGGGCCTCGGCCTGGGTAATGCCGGTTTCGGCCTGGAGTAGCTGGCCCTGGGCCACGGCCACCTGGGCCTGGGCTGCGGCCAGACCAGCCTCCGCCCCGGCCATCTCGGAAGCAGTCGCCCCGGCCAGGAGTTTGTCGTGGGCGGCCCGGGCTTCGGCCACAGCTGCCGAAGCAATCTCAATCTGACTGTTGGCCAGGGAGGCGTCAAGCTCGGCCAGCACATCCCCCGGGGCCACCCAATCCCCTTCCTTCACCAGAATCGAGCGGAGATTGCCCCCCTGCACCGGGCTGAGATTGGCCCACTGTAGCGGGACCAGCTTGCCCGACGCCCAAATCACATTCTCCAGATCGTCCACCGGCGGGGCCAGCGCTTCGCTCCCTCCGTTTGCGGCCACCGTGCGGGTCGGCCCGCTTTGGGTCGCCATCGCCGGTTCCACATACGTCACATACCCCCAATAGCCACCCGCAATCAGGGCCAACACAAGCAGCACAACGAGAAAACGTCGCATAGTTCATTCCTTTCGGAATAGGGGATCGGGGATCGGAGCGTTGCACCGGCTTCCTAATCCCCTGTCCCCTGTCCCCTGTCCCCAATCCCCAATCCCCAGTCCCCAATCCCTATTCATACCGCAATGCTTCTACGGGCCGCAACCGGCTGGCACGTATGGCCGGGAAAATGCCACCCAGCAGCCCCA
>JAHDWH010000224.1 GCA_023384455.1 Caldilineaceae bacterium
TTCGATACGCCTCGAAGACTCGGCTACTCAACCGACGCTCACTGGTCCGATCTGCATACGACATCCTGTGGTTCTGCTGCCCCGCGGCTTTACATCTCCATCTCTTGCATCACCCGCTCGCACTCCGCATACTCCCGCACCAGACTGCGGCTGGCCGCGTAGTCCAGCGTGCGGCGCAGAATAGCGCGGGCCGTCTCCCCGTCGCCCTGGCGCTGGGCGATGCGGGCCAGCCCCAGCCGCCCCAGCACATACGTATACGGGTAGCGATTCTCCGGGTCTGCCGTGGCCTGGGCGAGCAGACGTGCGGCCTTTTCCACATCCCCCCGTTCCAGGGCCACCAGCCCCAGCCCAATAACTGTGCTGTGCAGATGGGTGCGGAAGCTGTCCCGGTTTGCCAGAAAATCGGCGATCTGCTGGAAGCGATTCTCGGCCTGGGCCAGTTCACCCACAGCCAACGCCTGATAGCCGCTGGAGATGCGCGGCCAGAGGCTCGCCAGTTGGCTGCCCGGCCCGTGCGCGGCCCGGTTGATGGCTTTGCTCTCGTCGTTGAGCCGCTGGCTCTCCGCCACATTCCCTTGCAGCAGGGCTGTCACCGCCAACTGGTGATAGGCCAGGCTGGCCAGGGAACGCTGGCCGCTCTCCTCCGCCATCTCCACCCCGGCGCGCAGGCAAACCGTCGAGTCGTCCAACTGCCCCTGAATCTGCAAAATCCAGCCGTAGATGACCAACGGCAAGGCCGCGTAGACCGGCCCCATCGCCCCGGTCAGGTCCGCCACCGGGTCGGCCACTACCGGCGGCGGCGGGAGGAATGGGGTCCAGCCCTCGCCGTCTCCGGTTTCGTCGTCGTCCCGGCCAAAGATGACGGCCCGGCGGGCCAGCATATCGACCAGCGCGGGGGAAGGGCGCTCGTTTGGCCCAACGATCAATTCTTCCATCAGCGCGTTGGACTCGGCCTGCTGTCCCACCAGCCCCAACAGCGTCGTAAGTCGGGTGTGGGCCATCAGCGCCAGGGCTTTGTCCCCCTGTTCCAGGGCCCAGTGGCGCAGAAAACTGTAGGTGCGGGTCACGCCGTCCGGGTCGAGCAGACTCTCGTAGGCCAGCCCCAGCCCCCGAAACCCCCGTTCCATCAGCGCGGCGGAGGGCTGGCGTTCCTCGCCCAGCGCGGCCAACCCGTTGTCAAAGTGGACAATCGCCTGTTGCAGGGAAAAGGTACGCAGCAGAGATTCCCCGGCCAGCAGACTGTAGCGGGCATATTCGCCCCGCTGCCCCGGGCCCGCCTGCCCAAAGTGAAAGGCGACCTCCGCCGGATTTTCGTCCGCCTTGCCCCCGGCCACCAGCCCCCGGGCCACCTGCCCATGCAGCCGCCGCCGTTGCAGGCTGTTGAGATTGTCGTAGGCCACCTGGCGCACCAGTTGGTGGACAAAATCGATGCGCTCGTCGGGCCGTTCCAGCAGGAATTGGCGGCGCAGCAGCACATCCAGCCCGGTAGCGGGGTCGCTCTCCGCGGCAGCCTCCAAGAGGTCCAGCCCAAAATCCCGCCCCACCACCGCGGCCAGACGCAGCACATCCAGGCTGGCCGCCGGCAGCCGATCCATCCGCTCCTCCACAATCTCCTGCACCCGCTGGCTGGGGCCAGAAAGAGCCATTGGGCCTTCGCCCGTGCCCTGTAATTGGGAGCGCTCGCGCAGATTCTTCACCGCTTCGGTCAAAAAGAGTGCGTTGCCCGCGGTGGTGCGGTAGAGGGCCGAGGCCAGGGGTTCGACCTCTCCGCTCGCCTGGCCCAATAGCTGGCCCACCAGCAGCCGGGTCTCGTCGGCGGTCAGCCGGGCCAGGGCGAATGTCCGGCTGTAGGGCGTGCGTTTGAGGGCGTGGAGCAGGGCGCGCAGCCGCTCGTTTTCGGCCAAATCCCCCTCGCGGAAGGCCAGGAGCAGGAGAATCGGGTGGCGGCTGATCTGCTGGGAGAGGCGGCTGAGGACGGCCAGGGAGTCGGCGTCGGCCCAGTGCAGGTCGTCCAGAAAGAGAACCAGCGGGCGCAGTTCGGCCAGCCGGGTGAGAAAGGTGACGATGCCATCGACGATGCGCTGGCGGCTCTCGTCGGGCAGCACCCCGTCCTCCCGCTCCGGTCGGCTCGCCAGATTATTTTCCGGCAGCCGGTCTTGCAGGGTGGGCAAAATCTGCACCAGTTGGGCCAGCGCAGCCGGGGGCAGACGGCGCAGAGAGGAGTCGGGCAGGAGTTGCAGATAGCGGCTGATGCCGTCGGCCAGGGGTGCGTAGGGCAGTTCCCGCTCCAATTGCTGGCTGGTGGCGCTGATGACAGTCGTGCCCGCGGCCTCGGCCCGGCGCAAAATCTCGTAGGCCAGGCGGCTCTTGCCCACCCCCGCTTCCCCGGCCAGAATCGCAATCGAACCCTGGCCGGCCAGTGCGCTCTCCAGCCCCGCGCCGATGGCGGCTATCTCGGCGGCCCGGCCCACAAAGCTGCCCAGAAGCGAATCGTCCAGGGTGGGCAGGAGAATTTGCTGGGGCAGGGGTAGGTCGGCAATGGTATGGGGAAGCGGGGAGGTCTCCGGGCTGTGGCTGGCCAGAACCGGGGCCGAGCGGATGTCGATCTCCCCGTTGAGGATGCGGCTGTGGAGTTCCTGGGTCAACGGGCTGGGGTCTGCGCCCAACTCCTCGCCCAGAATCGAGCGGCAGCGTTCGTAGGTGATGAGCGCGGCCGCGCTGTCGCCGGACTCGGCCTGGTAGCGCATCAACGACTGGTAGGCGTTCTCCCGCACCTCGTCTTTGCTCAAAATCAGCCGGACGAGAGGAATGGCGTCGGTGTAGTTGCCCGCTTTGCTGTAGAGATCGGCCAGACTCAGGAGGGCGTGAAAGTAGAGTTCGCGCAGCCGCTCCCGCTCGCTTTTCACCCAATCGGCGTAGGGGTCGCTGATCAGATAGTCGTCGCGGTAGAGAGCCGTGGCTTCTTCCAGCAGACGCTGCTTTTCGCTGTTTGTCCCGCTCTTTTCCACCTGGCGCAGCAGACTCTCGAAGACTTCCACATCCAGCCAGATGTGGGGGTGGGGACGGTAGGCGTAGCCGGGGCTTTGGGTGTGGATATAGCGGGAGGGGGCCCGGTTGGGGCGGTCCGGTTCCAGCACATTGCGCAGGGCGTTGATAGCGCTGCGCAGAGTCGTGGCCGCCGAGTCTACGCTGCTGCCCGACCAGAGCAGGTCGATCAACCGGTCCGTGGCGACGGGTCGCGGGCGCTCGGTGACGAGCACTTTGAGAAGCTGGCGGGCCTGACGGGTGCGCCACGCGCTCTCATCCACTTCCTGGCCGTCGCGCACCACCCGAAGTGTACCGAAGGTTGTGATTTGGATAGAGGGTGTAGGGCGGGCTGGCGGGCTGGTCATACCTGGCGACACTTCCATTCCGGGAACGAAAAGGGACAGAATTCTGCTGTCATTGTACCCGAAAAGTTCTGTGGCGACAAGTTATGACGCAATGCGGCATAAACGCGTTGGATAAGAGATTGGGAATGTTACTGCTCACCCCACCCAACCTCCCCCGCTGTGGGGGAGGAGTCGATCCAGTTCCTTGCCTGGCTGCTTGTCGGGGTAGCGCAGAATAGAACGCGGATGGAGCGGAAAGTACGGAAAAAGTGTATTGATCAACGAGATGATAAAACGTAGGTGCGGTTTGTAACCGCACTTTCACCCGGAGAAGTGCGGTTGCAAACCGCACCTACAGATTCGACCATCTTCTTGAACAGCACAAAAAAGCCGGATTCTTTCTCGAATCTATCCGCGCAAATCAGCCCTTTCCGCGTCATCCGCGTTCTATTTCTTGCCTCTCCCACAGCCGGCTGGAATGGGGAGGGGTGGGGTGGCTAAATAGCTACCATTTGGACAAATAGCCTGTGCCAGCGCAGATCGTCGGTCAGCTCCGGGTGAAAGGCTGTAGCCAGAATTGGCCCGGCGCGCACAGCCACCGCTACGCTGCTCCCCTCCCGGTCTGTCAATGCGGCCAGCACATTCACCGCAGCGCCGGTCTCTGTGATGGCTGGTGCCCGGATAAAGAGGGCGTGGACTGGCGGGTCGCCCAGAATGGGCACGTGCAGGTCCGCCTCAAAGCTGTCGATCTGGCGGCCAAAATAGTTGCGGTTGACGGTTACGTCCAGCCCGCCGATGAGTGCCTGCCCCCCCTGTTTCTGCCCGGTGGCCCTGTCGGAGAGCAGAATCATCCCGGCGCAGGTGCCCCAGGTGGCCTTGCCCGCGCCCACCCAGGCTTTCAGCGGCTGCACCAGCCCCCAGCGCTCGGCAATCAGCGCCATACTGGTACTCTCGCCGCCGGGAATAATCAGCCCGTCCAGCCCGTCCAGTTCCTCGGGCTTGCGCACCTGCTGGGCTGTCACGCCCAGTTGACGCAACATCTTTACGTGCTCTGCGAACGCGCCTTGCAGCGCGAGAACCCCCACCACCACATCACCCATAGCAGCATCCTTTTGTTGACCGGGGTACCGGCTCACCCCCACCCAACCTTCCCCACTGTAGGGGAGGAGTCGCATTACCCCCACCCAACCTCCCCCACTGTGGGGGAGGAGTCGCAGGGTGGGATGGCTGGACCGTTACCGACCGGGTGACAGGGTGAAGGGGTGACAAGGCGGCATTCACCTTGTCACCCCTTCACCCTGTCATCTTGTCTCCCCTACCAACCCCGGCTGGCCAGCTTTTCACCCTCGGAAAGGGTGTCGATGTTGATACCGACCATCGCTTCGCCCAGGTTCGCACTGATCTCCGCCAGAATCTTGGCGTCGTTGTAGTGGGTGACAGCCTGGACAATGGCGTAGGCTCGCTTGGCCGGGTTGCCGCTCTTGAAAATGCCAGAGCCGACAAAGACGCCGTCCACGCCCAACTGCATCATCAGCGCGGCGTCGGCAGGTGTAGCCACGCCACCCGCGGCAAAGTTCACAACGGGCAGGCGTCCCAGGCTGGCGGTCTGTTTGACCAGATCGTAGGGGGCGCGAATCTCTTTGGCAAAGGCGAACATTTCGTCTTCGTCCATTGTTTGCAGGCGGCGGATGTCGCCGTAGACGGCCCGGGCGTGGCGCACGGCCTCTACCACATTGCCCGTGCCCGCTTCGCCTTTGGTGCGGATCATCGCCGCGCCTTCGCTGATACGGCGCAGGGCCTCGCCCAGATTGCGGCAGCCACAGACAAAGGGAATGCCAAATTTGTGCTTGTTGATGTGATGTTCCTCATCGGCAGGGGTCAACACTTCGCTCTCGTCGATGTAGTCCACGCCCAGAGCTTCCAGAATCTGGGCCTCGACGAAGTGGCCGATGCGGGCTTTTGCCATTACGGGGATCGTAACGGCTTCGATAATACCTTTGATCATATCCGGATCGCTCATGCGCGAGACGCCACCGTCCCGACGGATGTCAGCGGGCACCCGTTCCAGGGCCATTACCGCGCAGGCGCCTGCTTCTTCGGCAATGCGGGCCTGTTCAGCAGTCACCACATCCATAATCACGCCACCCTTCAACATCTGGGCCAACCCGGCCTTCACGGCAAATGTGCCCTTTTCCACCTGGCTGTTTTTGTGCCCGTTCAATTCTTTGCTCATTCTTCTTCTCCTGTTCTGTTGCGCAAGGCCAGAGAGAAAATATACCGACCCTGGCTGCGTCGTTCAACGAAACCGTCACTTCCCGACCCGGGGTTTAGACGGGGTATTCCCTCATTGTAACGAAAAGAGGCAGGGAAGATCAATTCTGTTCCTTCCCGGAATGGGTTCTTGGCTTCCCGTGACCCTCTTTTCTCTGTGGACAACCCATAAGAAGACGATTTCCGGTGCAATCTGTCCAGAGCCTTCTGGGATTTATTGTGCAGGTTGCACATTGTTGGGGGTCTCTGCGCGTGGTATCGTTGCAACGGACTTCCCCACAAGTCCAAAGGGTGCAGGGACGCACCGCTGTATACCCCCGTATCGTGCAGGTACAAAAGAGAGGACAGTGGAACAGTTACGGGTGTCAACACCCGTTGTCTTGTTCAATTTGCCCAGAAGTTATCGAGAAGAGGAGAGAGAAATGATTGACACAGGAGATACCGCCTGGATTATGGTAGCTACGGCGCTGGTGTTGGTGATGACACCCGCGCTGGGCTTCTTCTATGGCGGAATGGTACGCAGGAAAAACATTTTATCCACGCTTAATCTGAGCTTTATCACCATCGGTCTGATCAGCATTCAATGGGTTCTGATTGGGTATAGCCTTTCCTTTGGCGACAGCATCGCCGGGCTGATCGGCGGGCTGAACTTTGTCGGGCTAAACGGCGTGGGGCTGGATGTGTTGGAGGGGTTGACCATTCCTCATCTGCTTTTTGCCGGTTTCCAGATGACCTTTGCCATTATCACCCCGGCGCTGATTACCGGCGCGTTTGTCGAGCGTATCCGCTTCAAGACATTTCTGGTCTTCACACTGCTTTGGGCCACACTGGTCTATGATCCGGTAGCCCATTGGGTATGGGGCGGCGGCGTCTTCTTCCAGATGGGTGCGCTGGACTTTGCCGGGGGTACAGTTGTCCACATCACCGCCGGCTATTCGGCCCTGGCTTTTGCCATGGCCATCCGCAAACGACGGGGCTTTGGCCGGGTCACCATCGAACCCCACAACATCGCCTTTACCGTACTGGGCGCGGGGCTGCTCTGGATGGGCTGGTTCGGTTTCAATGGAGGCAGTGCCCTGTCTGCCAGCGGCACGGCTGTGCTGGCGCTCTTTAATACCAACACTGCGGCCGCCGCGGCGACTGTAGTCTGGATGTTTCTGGCCTGGCGGGAAGGCAAGCCCAGTGTGTTGGGTATCGTCACCGGCGCGGTGGTGGGGCTGGTTGCCATCACCCCGGCTGCTGGTTTTGTCACCCCACTCGCCGCAATGCTGATCGGCGCGGTGGCGGCCCCCATCAGCTACTACGCCATCGCCTTCCGCAACAAGCGGGGATTGGACGAGAGTCTGGATGTATGGGCCTGTCACGGGATGGCAGGCACCTGGGGTGCGCTGGCTACGGGTCTTTTCGCCACCACTGCGGTCAACGCCGCCGCTGCCGATGGCCTCTTCTATGGCAACCCAAACCAGTTTGTGGTACAGTTGATTACTGTTGTGGTGACAATCGTCTACGCTGTGGCAATCACTTTCATTCTGACCAAAGTCCTGGGTGCGATCTGGGGTCTGTCGGTCAGTGAAAATGAAGAGGAAGTTGGCCTGGACATCAGCGAACACGGCGAGCGGGCTTACGCATAAAGGAGACCCAGAGATATGTTCAAGAAGATCGAAGCCTACATTCGCCACGAAAAGCTGGAGGATGTGAAGGCAGCGCTGAAAGAGATCGGCATTGTGGGTATGAATGTGGTGGACGTTCACGGCCACGGACGCCAGGGCGGGATTGTGCTGAGCGGTCGCCAGGGCAGCTACACAGTGGATATGTTGCCCCGTGCCCAGGTGAATATCGTGCTCAGCGAGCGCAATGTGGAAAAGACCATCAACGCCATTCAGCAGGCCGCGGTGACCGGTGCCCAGGGCGATGGTGTCATCTTCATCTACCCGGTGGATGATGTGGTACGCATCCGCACCGGGGAGCGCGGCACCGACGCACTGACCTACGCAGGGGATATTGACACCCGGAAGTGATGGGGGGGCTGGGGAGTGGGGATCGGGGATCGGGAAAGAAATATATTCTGCTCCCCAGTCCCCAGTCCCCAGTTCCTATTCCCCAATCCCCAGCCCCTTCTAACTGTTCGACCGCTGGGGCATCTTCTTTTCGATGTAGCGTACCAGCAGGGAGAGCGCAATCGTCATCACCAGATAGAGAAAGGCGACGACGTTGTAGGTCTCGAAGAAGCGGAAGGTGCTGGTAGCATAGAGTTTGCCCAGTTGGGTAATGTCCTGCACGCCCAGCACAGAGACCAGCGAAGAGTCCTTCAGCATTGCCACAAAATCATTGCCCAGGGGGGGCAAGACCCGGCGCACAGCCTGGGGCAGAATAATATGGCGCATTGCCTGCCAATAGTTCATCCCCAGGCTGCGGGCTGCTTCGATCTGCCCCTTTTCCACACTTTCGATCCCGGCCCGGAAGATCTCGGCAATGAAGGCGCTGTAACCGATGACCAGCGCCAGGATGGCCCGGGTGGTGAAGCTCATATCCCGAATGCTGAAATCGGCCAGCGCCTGGCCCACACCCCCAACCCCGGCTGACAACAGCCCATCCCCTGCCCAATTGACCAGATCCACCAGCCCTGGCGCGCCCACAAAGGCGATGTAATAGAGGATCACCAGCATCGGCACACCCCGGACGATCTCCACATAGAAGGTCGCCGCCTCTTGCACAAACCGGCTGCCAGAGAGACGGCCCAACCCAAAGATCAGCCCCACCAGCAGGGCACAGGCAAAAGCAATCAGACAGACGTAGAGAGTGACCCAGACGCCTTTGACCAGTGCGCTAAAGATCAGCGCATAGTCCGCATCCGCCAGGATATTCCAGAGCAGCAGCACGCCCAGCAGAATGGCTGCCAGCAGCCAATAGGGCAGCCGGGAGAGCTGGTTTGCGGGCATTTGCGAAGGGCTATTCATAGACAATCGGAACTCCTTTTACGCTTCACGGCTCATTCCCCACCAGAGGGTTGCGGTCTCGGCGGCAAAGCCGCTCAACAGTGCGGCCACGGCCAGCGTTGCGCCGTGCAGCCCGGCATAGGGCAATAGAAAGAGGCTGGAGAGCAACGCCAGCAGCCGCACAGGGCCGCTGGGCGCCATCACCCACGTACGCCGCTGCAAATAGGCCAGTCCGTGCAGCCAGGCCCGAAAGGCCACAATCGGCGAAAAGATCACAAAGAGCCGCAGAGGAATATAGCTCTGCCGGGCAAACTCCGGTCCGACACTGATTAACCGCAGCAACAGAATATCCCGGATGGGTGTCCAGAAGAGCAACAAACTGCTGGCGATAGAAAGCAGGCCACAGGCCAGCATAAAACGGCGGGTGTAACGCAGCCCCGGGTCTTCGGCGTGGAAGGCCGGGGGCAGGGTTCTCATCTCATTCTGCCAGCGAAAGGGCCACTGGCCCAAACTGTAGACCACTGCTAACACCGCCAGGGCCAGCGCGCCGTCACTCTGGCGGGCAATGAAAAGATTGATCAGCGGGCGGCTGAACTCCTGTACCAGTGTCATAATCGCCATCGGCCAGACAAACTGGACGATCTCCCGGTAGCGCAAAGGCCGACGCTCTCGGCCAGCTTCCCAATGGACATAACGGCGAAAACCCAATGCCAGTATTCCCCACTCTGTCACGGCCATCCCCAGCGCGGCCAAAATCGGCAGCCAGATGGGGTGTGCCCGGATAATCGGGACCGGCAGCAGGAGAAAGACCAGCCCGATACCCACCACAATACTGACGCCCGTGGCATAGCTCATCACCGCCGTCTGTTTCACCCGGATCAGCTGGCCTGTGAGCAGCAGAGAGAGACCCCGAATCGGAATAATAGGCGTAGTCCAAAGCAAGACCGTGCGCACCAGATCCCCCAGACTGGGGTCGATCCGGTGTAGATCATCCACAATCCAATGGCCGAGCGGCGTGAGCGCCAGGCAGATTTGGAGAAAAATGATCAACAGAGCGGCCATCAGCAGATAGCGCAGCGCGGTGTTGAAATCCTGATGATTGTCAGCCAGCACCAGACTCATCGGTGCGCTTTGCGAGATGGGGCTAAGCAGCAGGAGGAGCAGCCCCCAGGCCAGCCCATAGGCGGCCAGCGTTTCGGTGGCATTGGGCAGCCGGGCCATTCCCCCGTTGAGGAACTGACCGCCAAATTCCTGAATGACGATTGTGAGGACGAGGGGCAGCAGAAAGCGGCTGAGGCGAAGGTACATTTTCACTCGGCGTGGGATGGGGAGGGGGAAGGTAGCGACACGAACCGCGCTTCTGGGAAGGGAGGCGTAGTGCGTAGTGCGTAGTGCGTGGACAAGTAGTGGAAATACGCGGACCAATCGTCACTACTTTTTTACTCCGTACCAGCGTGGAACTAACGCAGATGCGTTAGTTGGTCGGCCAATCAGTTGAAACGTGAAACGTGAGGTGCCGTCACGTACTCTCACGTTTCACGTCTTCACGTTTCACGTCTTCACGTCTTCACGTCTTCACGTTTCACGTCTTCACGTCTTCACGTTTCACGTCTTCACGTTTCACGTCTTCACGTTTC
>JAHDWH010000225.1:0-9946 GCA_023384455.1 Caldilineaceae bacterium
CCAGTTTACATCACCCCTCCAACTATTGGTCTATTTACGCCGGTGTGTACTAGACATACAAACGCGCGGGGTCGCTACGTTAAAAAAGCCGCTACACTGGATATATCCAGTATAGCGGCTTTTTTGTTGGATTTTCTGTTGGATTTTCCTCAAGCACAGGGAGGCGCCCCATGAAGATTCTGCGAACTCTCGAACGAACGACCTGCGGCTGTCTGATTCTTTTCCTTCTGCTCCTCCTGCTCCTGGTAGGGGCACTGGGCTATTTCCTGGCCGGACGGGTGGATGCCGCCGAACAGCCCAACCCGCCCACGCCGGTCACCTACGACCTGGTGCTGCTCTCGGACCAGAGCCACTCTATGAGCGAATGTGATGGCATTGGCTCGGACCCGGACCTGTTGCGGGTGCAAGCCGCCCAACTCTTCATCAGCTACCTGGGCGCGGACAGCGGCGCAGGGGCGTATCGCCTGGGGCTGCTCCACTTCGGGGGGACAGTGCAACAGGTAGCTCCCCTCACCGACGTTGGCAACTCTGCCATGCGTCGCCAACTGGCCCTGACCGCCGAGAATCCCCAGCCCATTCCGTGGACAGACCAATTGGCTGCCCTGCAAAGCGCCCGCACGCTGCTGGCCGATCAGGGGCGACCGGGCAGCCGTCGGGTCATTCTCCTGCTTACCGACGGGGAACCTGCCTGGCCCGACACCATCACCCGCAAAGCCAGCGACTACCGCCAGGGCTTACGAGCGGTGGCGGGGCAACTGGCCCAGGAAGAGACAACCTTATTCATCATTCACCTGGACAATCCGAACACCAGTTGCAGCCAGCGAGTAAGCGCCCATTGGCTCGGTCTGTGGCGGGAGATGGCCGAAAGTACCCCCGGCGGCGCGCTCTTCAGTGCTCTCGGGGCCGATGACCTGTTGCCACTCTACCACGGCATTGTACGGGGCGTAACCGGCGCGGGTAGCAGCACAGCTCTCGTCGAAGGAGCGGACTTGCCCGGTGGCCATCCGATGGTGATCACAGCAACAGTCGAGCAGCCACTGACTTCCATGACCCTTGTCATCTGGAAGGAGCTGCCGGAGACCCGTGTCGAGATTATTGCTCCCGACGGCGTTGCTTTGCGGCCGAATGACCCGGCAGCAACCGTCACCGGCGACCCCGGACGTAGCCATGAGGAAGTCTGGCGCATCCAGATGCCGGGTATGGGCGATTGGCAGGTTCACTTGACTGGGGCGGGTCGGGTGACAGTCTGGCAGGATCGAGCACCCCTACCCACTCCTACGCCCCGCCCAAGCCCGACAGTGACACCGACGGCCACGCGGACGTCAACTGCGACAGCGACAGCTACGTTTACTCGGACGCCCATAGCAACGGCGACAGAAACACCGTCTGCAACACAGACCGCGACGGCGACGTGGACAGCGACAGCAACGGCAACCAACACTGTGGCGCCGACCGAAACAGCAACGGCGACACAAACTGACACGGGAACACCAACTGCGACGGCGTCGGCGACTCATACACCTGCGCCGACGCCTACCGAGAGATCCACGGCCACGCTTCTCCTCCTGCCCCCGGACAGGGAAGCAGAATTGCCTGGACCATCGCCGAGACACTGGACGGTCTGGCACTGGCTGGCAGGTCTGACTCTGCTCGGCGCAGGCGGCGCAGGCGGCGGGGTCTACTGGCGGCGACGCAGAGGACCTTTCTTGCAGGGCGAATTGGTGCCCATCAGTGGGCCAACAGGCACGCCTCTGCCTATGCCCTATGCCCTGGCCACCAACCGGAGACGGCGCGTGGCTTTAGGTGTGAATGCTACCTGGTCGGCCTGGCGACTGCCCGGTTGGGATGGTGAGATTGCCCTGGAAGCCCTGGGCCGGGAAACCCGGCTGCGGGTGATCCGGGGCAGTGTACAGGTCAACAGCCTGCCCGTGCGCCAGAGCATCCGGCTGCAAGACCGGGACCTGATTACGTGCGGTGAGTATCAAGTGCGTTACGAGAATTTGTTCTGAAAATAGAACACGGATGGGCACGGGAAAAACGGATTTGCACGGATTCAATCTGCGAAAATCTGCGTCATCTGTGCAATCTGCGTTCTGATTTTCATTGATTATGGATGCGTTCCCTCGTGTACAACTGATGAGCTAACAAAGGAGATCAACAATGAATACCCAACAGAATGGCACATTCTCTCGGAATGACACATTCCCTGTCAACCCGACCCTGACCGGGGGGAACATCTTCCCCCCTTTGTCCCAGCCCGCCCCTTGGGAAGGAGAGAATCTAATGAGTCAGACGATCAATCCCCAAACAATGCCCAACTGGCGCCGTCCTGAGCCTATCGAAGGGCAAGAAGATATGGCTGCCCAGGCCCGTCAACTACGTCGGGAAGTAACTGTTCAGCCACCCCACCCTCCCCATTCCAGGCAGAGAACTGGAACGACTCCTCCCCCAAGCTGGGGGAGGTTGGGAGGGGGTGAGCAGTTGCGTCGGGAAGGGGCGCAGGCCAGACTCAACGGCAACGCAACACCCCGTCCCCGGCTGGATAAACCCCTGCTGGTGGTGGCCTGTGGCGGCAGCGGCCACGAGATCGCCGTGGAGATCAAAGCCATCTTTCTGGAAAACCTGGGGGAATTGCCCGAAAATCTGCGCATCCTGGCTTTTGACAGCGCCGACGAGCAGGCCAGCCGCTGGGACAGCCGCCACGGGCGGATGGTCACACTGGAGCTGCAAAGCGAATTCTTCTACCTGGAGCCGGTGCCCCTGGCCCGTATCAAGCGCATGCGCCACCGCCACCCGGAGATTGCGGAGCGACTGGGCGAACTGCTGGATAAAGTACACCGGGTGAGTATCGACGACGGCGCGGCCCAGGAACGGTTGCAGGGGCTGCTCAGTTGGATGTGGAATGCCCGCTGGGTCTACCCCCTCATCCGTCAGCGGGTGCGCCAGTTGGTGGAACGGAACAAGGATGTGCGCCACGAGATCGAGAACCAGAGCGGCATGAATGTGGTCCTGGTCGGTTCCCTGTGCGGCGGGCAAGGCGCCGGCTCTCTGCTGGATGCCACCTACTTTGTCCACGAGGCGCTGGCCGAACTGGGTGAGCTGGCAGACCGCAGCCGGGTGGTGGGGATGTTTGTGTTGCCCGGTGCTTTTGCCGGTGTGGACGGTCCCAATCTGCTGCCCAACAGCTATGCCTTTGGTCAGGACCTGAATGCGCTGATGCAGGGCAAAGGCTTCCGCAGCCGCTATCCGGGCGGTCTGGAAATCGACAGCTTGGAAGCCCCCTTCCACTACATCTACCTTCTGGACGGGGTGGACGAGCAGAGCCGCACCTGGCCCAACCGGGAAGAGGTCTGTGGGCTGGGGGGGCGCGCCCTCAGCCTGCTCTTTGGCTCGGAGATGGGAATGCAGGCCATTGCCGGCGCGGTCAACAAACAGGGCGTCCTCCATCGGGTCAGCCCGGAAGGATTTGGCAGCTATCTGGGCACGGTGGGCCAGGCCGTGATCCGCTTCCCGGCAGGCCAGGTGGCCCGGCGTTGTGCCCTTCGCCAGGCCCTGGCCATGATCAGCGACCACTTCCTGGCGCCGGTTGGCGCAGTTGTGTCCGAGGAAAGACTGGCCGGCTTTGGGGTGGCCGTGGTGCGGGATCGGCTGAAACTGAACCGCGAGGGCGCTCCCTATCAGGTGCAACTCCTGGCTCCTCTGGGGCTGGAGCAGGCAGCGGCGGAAGAAGCGCCGGTCCAGGTGCGTACATTCTTTGCCAACTACCAGCAACGTCGGGTCTACGATGACTTCTTCAGCCAGATGGCAGAGAGCGCCGCCGGTGTGAAAGCGGAAAGTGAGAGCCTCTTGGCTGGCCGTCTGGACAAGATGCTGTCCGATGGAGATCTGACCCAGGCCGCAGCCTGGTTGGACGCAGCCCAGAAGCGTATGCAGGGGCAGCACACGGCTCTTCTGGCGGATCTGGAGCATCTGGCTGAGCAGGCCAGCCACGCCCAGGCAGTCCATGACCAGTGTGATGTGGGGCTGGATCAGGCCGCCGAAAGTCTCTTTTTGGTGCGGGGCAGCCGTATGCGCAAGGCCCTTACCGCCTATCTGGAAGCGGCCAACGATCTGTTGGGTTTGCGGGTGCAACAGCGCCAGACGGAGCTGACGGGCGAAGTGCTCCATTACGGAGAGCGGTGGTGCAGCGCTCAACTGCGCCGGGTAGAGGGGGTGGTGGTTCGTCTGCGCCAGGTGCAAGAACGGCTGGCGAGCCAGGAGGCCGAACTGGCCCGCTATACTGTCAATCGCAATGAGGTCAATCTGGCCGACGAAGCGCTGGTCGCAGGACTATACGACAGCTACGCCGGGGATGTCCACAACGACGCACGCCAGGCAGTAAGCCAGAGCCAGGGCTTTCTCGCGTGGGTGCAGTATACGCCGGAACAACTGGCCGAAACCCTGACCGGGCTGGTGGACCAAGCCTTCGCACCCTTGCGCGGCATCAGCGTAGAGGAGGTACTGAAGCGGCGCTGGGATGACCGCTCGGCCCAGCAGTGGATCAGCCGCTTGCAGGGATTGGCCGCCGGCGCATGGAACCTGGACCGTTCCCTGCTGCCCGGCGGCGCGGGTCTGGCCGAATTCACCACCCTGGGTGTGCCGGATGCGGCAGACAGCATCTTCGCCAGCAGCGGTGTAAGTCTGGCCAGCACCTACGATCCGGAGCGCATCATCGCCTTGCGTACGGTCTATGGCGCGTCTCTGGATGCGCTGAAACCCGCCATGCAGTGGAAGCGCAGTTATGAACAGGTGGCAGCGAGTATGCCCTTGCATGTGTTGCCCGGTTTCCAGCGGGAGGCGGACCGCAGCCTGCAACACTTTGCTCTGGGCGTCATCTTCGGGCTGATTGAAAACGCGGCCACCTGGTTCTACTACAAGCCCGCGGACGAGTTGGCCGGACGGCGTCGGCTGGGCCAGGGATTGGAAGGGGCTGTTGGTGCTTTCCAGGCCCGGCTGGAGATGCAGACAGAGTTGATGCAGCGCATCAGCGACCAGATTGCCCAGGAAGGGGCGATTGTGGCCCTGGAACGTATCGACCGCTATGTAAGCGCAGGCGGCAAGGACGACGACGAACTGACCCGTTCCCTGCGCCGGGCGGCCCGGGAATATGCCGACGAGCTGCGCCGCAACCGCCGGGCGACGGGTGGGGAGGCGTAGAGCGTATTCCGCGTTGCGTAAGAAGTGGTGTTGACGCCAGGGATGACAATCTTTCATCTACGAAACGTGATGCGTGAAACGTGAGATCGTTCGAACTTACTCACGCATCACGTTTCACGCCTCGACGAAAACGCAAACGGAATACGCTCCACGCAACAAACAGAGGAGGTGTCCCATGAAAACAACACAACTATCCAGTCAACCCCGGCTGGTCAGCCGCGCCCTGCTTCTGCCCGTGGGGGAAGGGGCCAGGCAGATGGCCGAAGCGGTGGTTGCTATCAGCGAGAAGTGGTTGGGCGGAGAAGCACCAGTGCAAATTGCTTGTGACCAAACAGACGGAGATGAACTGGCTGGGGCGCTGGAACGGCTGACCAGCCAGGAATTGATGCGTAGTCTGCAAGGGCGAGGCATCGGTCTGGCCCGGGCCAATGAATCTGAAGTCTGGGCGATCATTGACCTGACCGGCGATCCAACTGGCGGCAAGACCGCCGAAGTAGCTGTTGCAGAGGTGGCAGAAAAGCTGGAAACAATCACAGAAAAGGCCTGGCGACAGTTGCGTATCCATGTGGTCGCCCACAGCCTGTTGTTGGCCCGTCCGGCAGACTATACGCATCTGTCCGCCTGGTCCGAGGGGCTGGCTACCCACTGCCCGCAGCGCGTCTATCTGGCTGGCCCGGTGAACCAGGCCCATCTCAGCCTGGCAGATGAAAAGTGGCGGACACAGGCAGCCACAGCCCTGGCTGGTCTGCTCTGGAGCAAAGCGCCCAGCCACAGCCAGCTGGTTCAGGAGCAGACGGGGGGTCATAGCCTCATCGCTCTTGGCGGTGCGGCGTGGAATACGCCCCGTACTGAAGTGATACACTGGCTGGCGCTACGTTTTGCGCAACGCACAGTCGCCCGCCTGAGCCAGGAAGATGCGACGGTCCGCAATGGCCCAGACCCCCATCTACCGACCGCTCAACAGTCTATGCAGGAGTTGCTTGCCCAGCTGACCGCTCCCCCAGCCGGTCTGCTCTGGGGCGAACGACGCCCGGGGCTGGCCGCACTGACCGAATTGCCAGAAACACTGGTACACGAGGTAGAGCGGGCGCAAAAGCAGCAAGGGGCAGAGGCGCAACTGGAGCGGCGGCGCTGGCTGGCCAGCCAACTGGAAGGTGGGAGCAGGCTTCAGGCAGAGGTGCGCCGGGCATATCTGCAACCGCCAGAAGGATGGCCCCGGCTTGCCGCCTATGGGATAGAAGTGACAGCCCGGCGGGAGAGCCTGCTTCAGCGACTCCAGGATGTTCAGAAGCAGTTGGAGGAGTGGGGCGAACGGTTGGCCCAGGCGGAAGATGCCAGCCGCCAGGCCCAAGCCGAACTGACAGAACTCTGCGCACTCTTCCCCACCCAGGACCTGCAGGGCGCATTCACGGCCCTCACCCATCCCTGGCGACTGATAAGCTGGTTGTGGGTCTATCTGGTCTGGCTGCCACAACGGGCACAACACCTGTTGGACAGTCTGGCCCGACAGACCACAGCCCGCTGGCACGAAACCAATTGGCACACAATTCGCCAACTTCTCCTGGCCCAGGCCCAGGAGTGGCAATTGGTTCTGGACGAAGCGGAAAGACTCTCCAACCTGTTAGCCCAAATGGAAGATGAGTGGGCTGGCGAGCTGGCAGGGATGGCGTTGGAGTCTGTACAACCCTGGACAGAAACAACCCTGGATGCCCTATGCAACCGTCTATTGGCCGACGGCACTCTGTGTGCCCTGGGCTTTTTGGAGAATACCCCCCTATACGATTGGTTGGAACAGGACCGGGAGGCGTTGCGAGCCGCTCTGCTTGCCTGGCCCCAGCCCTGGCTAGCCCCACTGGAACGGTGGGATGGGGTGGACTTTCTGGTCGAAGCCCTGTCTGGCCCGGCGTTGGCCGACTGGTTGGGCCAGGTGTCCGATACCGCGCTGCCTCTCTGGCCGGACGAGGAGATGCGCAGCAGCAGTCTGGGTGAAAACCGCCTGCTGCTGGGCCGCTCGCCGTTGGGCGCAGAGGACGCCGATGCCAGCCACGGGGAAAGGCTGGATCGATGGCGGGACGCAGCCGACGTGGTAGGGAATCTGGTGGAGACGCTCTTCCACGGGGATGGGGTGGCTCTGTTGCGCCTGGCGCTGGTGGACCTGGCGCTGGACGATCCATCCGGGGAGATGGAGAGAGGAGAACACGGATGAGACGGATGGAACGGATTTTCACGGATCGTTTGTAGTGTGGACTGCCAGTCCGCACTACCGAAAGGAAAAGAGAGAATGAACATCACACAGCGATTGCAGGAGATGGCCCGCAGCGCGGGTGGACAGGGGATGGATGGCCGGGATGAATGGGGCCACGAGGCGTGGCGTGGGAATGGGAGGTCTGCCGGTCAGGAATATGGCGGATATGGCGGGGCTACACCCGGCGGGCGATGGAGTGGTCTAGTGGGGCGCAGCCTGGAGGTGGTAGAGGTGCAGGAGGAGGTAGCTGCCGAGCAGGAAGGACGTCTGGCGATTGTGGGGCCGGATGAAGCGCTCAACCGGCTGCTGTTGGCCCGGCTGCGAGGACAGCCACCCATTACGCCTGGTCAGGGAATCCGGCGGGAAGGCTTCTTTACGCTTGCCACTCTTCCGCCCGAATCGGCAGATCGGACTGACAGTCCGACCTACGAGTGGGATGCTCCTTTGGATTTGACCGATGGGGTGGCAGACCACGACATTTTGCTCTACCTATTCTCCGCTTGCGCAGGCTGGCAGGCGACAGACGCCCACTGGTATGCCCGGCTGCGGGGCAGCCATCTGCCTATTCTACCGGTAGCCGCCTTGCCGGGGGACGATGCCCCTGCAGGCTGGTCCCAGGCTGAGTTCGCCGAGGAGATGCGCCAGCGGCTGGGCGTGCGCCCGGCCTTTGCGCAACTGAGTCCGGCGGACGAGTGGGCCGAAGGAGGGGACGGTGACAGAAGCGATAACAGTCTGCTGCTGCTGGTGCAGCGGATTCTCTCCCTGCGCCCCCGCCTGGCTGTCCCTCTGGCCCAGGAGGTGCCCGGCTGTCGGGCAATGATTGCCCAACGGGTGATCCGTACAGGCAGCCTGATGTCCCTGCTGCTCGGTTCCGAGCCGGTTCCCCTGCTGGACCTGCCCCTGCATGTGGCAACCCAATGGAAGGTGGCCCTGCAACTGGGCGCCATCTATGGGCGGCCCGGTCTGGACTATCGCAGCCGGGAGATGGTGGGGACGGTAGCTGTCAATCTGCTGGTACGCCATCTGGCCCAACAATTGCTCAAACTGGTGCCGCTGGTGGGTTGGCTGCTCAGTGGGCTGCTCAGTGGCGCAAGTACGTGGCTGCTGGGGCAGGCGTTGATCCGCCACTATCAGGAGCAGCAGGTGATTCCCTTGCCCGTCTGGCCGCCGGAAATGTGGAAGGAACGGTTGGCGAACCAACGAACACGGACGACACGGATGCGAAGAATTTTCACAGATCGGCTGGGGAAGATCCGCTCGAGGAAAGCTGGCAGAGGGATGAGCGGGGGACCAGAGGCGCAGGAGATTCATATCTGGCCCAACGGCAGCAGAGCGGCGGAGTAGGGGAACGCAGATGACGCAGATGACACAGATAGCACAGATTGTATCCGTGAAAATCCGTTCCATCCGCGTCATCCGTGTTCCATTTTTGAAACGGAAAAGGAGGAAAACCCAATGATTTGGAGATGGTTGCAGGAGAAAGGCTGGCAGTGGCCGGGCGCAGAGGAACGGCCATTGCAGGAAGCCCGGAGAGGGGAAGTAGAGGAGGTCTCTCTGCCCAGGGCAGGACCGGTGAAAACCCAACCAGCCGAACGCTTCTTCACCCCGGCAGCCCTGCGCCGGGCCTGGCTGGCTATCAAACGGGCGGGAGGGGGCGCAGGGGTGGACGGCGTATCCCTGGCGGCCTTCGAGAAGAATCTGGACGCGGAGCTGGAGAGTCTGCGTGACGAACTGGTGCGGGGCATCTATCGTCCCCACCCTGTGCGCCGGGTGCTGGTGCCCAAAGGGGACGGGGGGCTGCGTCCCCTGGCTGTGTGGGTACTGCGCGATCGCATTGCCCAGCGGGCGGTCTATGAGATTTTAGTACCCAGCTTCGAATCGATCTTTCTACCGGTCAGTTTCGGCTTTCGTCCCGGTCTGGGTGTGGAAGATGCGGTGGCCCAGCTCTCCCGCCATCGAGACAATAACCTGCGTTGGGTGGTGGACGGGGACATCGAGCAGTGTTTTGATTCTCTGGATAGCCGCCTTCTGCTCAAGCTGACCGCCCGGCGAGTGCATGACCGGCTGCTTTTGGGCTATGTGCGTGGCTGGTTGCAGGCGGATATTCTCAACAGTGTGGACGGAGTGCCCCGCAAAGCGGGGGCCAGCCAGGGCAGCGCACTCTCACCCCTGCTGGCCAATATCTATCTGCACGAGTTTGACCGGGCACTGACGGGTAAAAAGCTGGCCCTGGTGCGCTATGCGGACGATTTTGTCGTCTGCTGCCGACGCAAAACAGACGCGGAAAAAGCCCAGGCCGAAGCGGAGCGCGCACTGAGTCGCCTGGGGCTGACACTCAATCAACGCAAATCCCGCATTGTCCACCTGGACGCAGGGCTGGGTTGGCTGGGTTATTTCTTCGTGCGCCAGGAGTGTTATCGAGTGTAGAAGATGGCAGGGTGAAGGGGTGACAGGGTGAAGGGGTGACAGGGTGAAGGGGTGACAGGGTGAAGGGGTGACAGGGTG
>JAHDWH010000225.1:10046-10197 GCA_023384455.1 Caldilineaceae bacterium
AAGGGGTGATAGGGTGAAGGGGTGACAGGGTGAAGGGGTGACAGGGTGAAGGGGTGACAGGGGTGGTTAGCGTTTTCACCTTGTCACCTTGTCACCTTGTCACCTTGTCACCTTGAGCGTGTTGCAGAATTCACAGGGAAAACAGGGAGTC
>JAHDWH010000226.1 GCA_023384455.1 Caldilineaceae bacterium
GGGGAGGAGTCGATCCAGTTCCCTCCCTAGAATGGGGAGGGGTAGGGTGGGGTGGGGCTGAACAGGTAACCACAGATAATCAACCAACTCTATTCACGGAGATAAGCAATGACAATCATCGAAGGAATTGTAGGACGGGAAGTTCTGGACAGCCGGGGCAACCCGACGGTGGAAGTGGAAGTAGTGCTCTCTTCCGGCGCGCTGGGCCGGGCGGCTGTGCCCAGCGGGGCCAGCACCGGCGCACACGAAGCCGTAGAATTGCGGGATGGGGACAAAAAACGCTATGGCGGCAAGGGCGTGCTCAAGGCCGTGGAGAATGTCAACGACACCCTGGCCGACGAACTGATCGGAATGGACGCCCTGGACCAGATCGCCATCGACGAATATATGCTGGAGTTGGACGGCACTGAGAATAAGGGCAATCTGGGGGCCAACGCCATCCTGGGGGTGAGTCTGGCTATCGCCAAAGCAGCGTCGGAAGCGGTGGGGCTGCCCCTCTACCGCTATTTGGGCGGCGTGGGTGCGCGCACCCTGCCCGTGCCGATGATGAATATCCTCAACGGCGGCAAGCACGCGGTCAACAGCACCGACTTCCAGGAATTTATGGTGATGCCTGTGGGCGCGGATTCCTTCGCCGAAGCCGTGCGCTGGGGGTCGGAAATCTACCAGTCCCTGAAAAATGTACTCCACGACGCCGGCCAGAGCACAAATGTGGGCGACGAGGGCGGCTTTGCCCCCAGTCTGGGCGGCAATGCCAAAGCCGTGGAAGTGATTCTGACCGCCATCGAGAAGGCAGGCTATCGCCCCGGCGAGGATGTCTTTATTGCCCTGGACCCGGCCAGCACGGAACTCTACGACGCCAAGACCGGACTATATAAGCTGGACATTGAGGGGCGCAGCCTCTCCAGCGCCGAATTGGTCGATCTGTGGGTGGATTGGGCCAACCGCTTCCCGATTATCTCCATCGAAGATGGCATGGCCGAGGACGATTGGGAGGGCTGGAAGCTGCTCTACCAGAAACTGGGCGACCGGGTGCAACTGGTGGGCGACGATCTGCTGGTGACGAATGTGACCCGCATCCAGCGGGCGATTGCCGAGAAAGCCTGCAACGCGCTCCTCTGCAAAGTCAACCAGATCGGCACCCTGACCGAAAGCATCGCGGCGATTGAGATGAGCCACCGGGCCGGTTGGGCCGCGGTGGTCAGCCACCGCTCCGGCGAGACCGAAGACGCCACCATCGCCGATCTGGTGGTGGCTTTCAACGCCGGGCAGATCAAAACCGGCGCACCGGCCCGCAGCGACCGGGTGGCTAAGTACAACCAACTTCTGCGCATCGAAGAAGAGTTGGATGTAATGGCGATCTACGCCGGCGCGGATGCGTTTCCCCATTTGCGGTAGAGCGGGGATTGGGGACTGGGGATCAGCGACAGACGATTCAGAATTGGGCGGAATGCTCAGCCTCGAATCGTCTGTTTTTGTGTGGTGCGGATCGCCTGGTTCCGGGTATATTTCAGAATCGGGGAAGATGTGTTCGCCGAATCAATTTGGCGCTTGGCAGAGATAAAATCAAGATCGGCAGATGCACCCTATGGAAAGGAAGATGGAAACACATCTCTGTGGTCGTTTGCGCTTTGACTTCCAACCTGAGCCGCGCCAACGAACCGGGCAATGTTTTGCTCGAACTGGGCGAAGGCGAGTTGAGCAGACAGAGTGTGGTGATCGTTTCACAGGTGTCTGCGGTAGATAAAAACTGTCTGGTGAGTACATCGGGGCGCTATCCAACGAGCGGGTCGGGCAGATTTTGGCCGGGATGCGCTTTCAACAGGCCACCTTCTTCAACCGATAATACTGACCTAAAATAGGGCGTTGATGTCGCTGAAAAGACTGATTGACGCTGGTAAAATCTGTACAGATCACACGAACAAAAAGAGAGGGAGTGCGGTAGCTACCGCACTCCCTCTCTTTTTGTCTGCTGCCCCCGGTCCGGCTCGAATGGGCCAATACAAAATTCAGCGTATTGTCAGAAGTTTTGATGTTGACGGAAAGCCTGTGTTCAGTTATAGTGTACAAAGCAAACAACAACCTAACGGTATTTACTTTATTTCACAGATATATGATAACGCTAACCCCTTTGCCAATCTGCGCAAAGCCCAGAAACGAGAATCGACATGGAACTTCAGGCAACAACAGGATATTTTGCAATGAAGAATCGATTTGTCTTTCCCTCTGCCCTCTATACGGATAGAGAAGGGGTGTCATTGGCATCTCTGGAGCAGCTTCCCTATCGACTTTTGCACGAGGGTTGCCATCTGCATTACTGGATTTCCGGTCCAGCGTTGGCGCCTCTGGTTGTGTGCATTCACAGCGAAGGATCTGACCATCGCAGCTTTGACGCCCAGGTACAACGACTTTCACGCTCCTATCGTGTGCTGACGATGGACCTGCGTGGACACGGGTTGTCAAAATCCGTCCAACTCTTCTCATTGGAACAGGCGGTGGATGATATCCACGCAATTTTGAGCCAGGAAGGGTTCACCAATGGCATTCTGATCGGAGCATCTGTAGGTGGTCTGATCGCGCAACATTTTGCGCAGCGCTTTCCCGATTTCGTGCTGGGGCTGGCTCTGCTTAGCTGCCGTCCACTGAACGGCCAACTTTCCCCAACCAGCCACTTCCTGGGCAAACTAGGCAGGCGTCTCCTGCGGATGATGCCCTACTGGTTTATCCTGGCCCGGATGCCCGCGCAGTTTTCCCTGCGGCCCGAAGTCCAAGAGTACACGGCCGAGGCCATGCAAGAGTGTGGCAAAGAGCACTTTCTGGCCGCCTGGCAAGCAAATTTTCCAGAATCCGAGATCGGCTCTGCTCCTCAATTTTCACAGCCCCTGCTGGTTGCGCTGGGCGCGTATGACCGCTCCCAATGGCTTGCCCAATCAACCGCACAGTGGACAGCAGCAAACCCTGCCATACGGATTGTGAGCGTTCCCGGAGCCGGACATTCTCTCTTGCAGGACAACCCTTCGTTTACCTGTCAGATTCTGGTGGATTTTTGCAGCCTATGTCTGCGCGAAAGACGCCATACCCCAGCGGCGCATGGGCAAGAGGTACACTAATCGAAAGCTCGTCGATGCGCGTCCCGCACCGCATTGTCTTCCAATTTGGCATAGATGCGCGTGGTGTTAGGGTTGGAATGGCCCAGAGCCGTTTGGGTTACGGCCAGGTCGTGGGTTGTCTGATAGATGCGGGTGGCAAAGTAGTGGCGCAAGGCGTGGGGAGTAATGCCTTTGGCGGCCAGGTCGGCCCGCTCGGCCAGACGGCGGATGATATTTTGCACACTCTCGGTCGTCAGGGGCAATACCCGGTCACTGGCGCGCCGGTCGTGGCGGGCAAAGAGTGGTAGATCAGCAATCGGCCGTCCGCTGCTGCCATCCAGCGCCTGGCGTTCGAGAAGATAGCGACGCATGGCCCCCCAAGCCCGGTCGTCAAAGTAGACCCGACGTACCTTTCCCCGTTTGCCCACCACCCAGGACGCCTGCTCTTCGTCGTCTAGCTGCTTGCGGCTGATCTTTACCATCTCCCCCACCCGCAGCCCGGTACAGCGCAAGACCTCCACAATCGCCACATCCCGCAATTTCGCCAGCATCTCCCGCTGATCGTTTTCCCGGCGCAGGGGCGTCTCTCTGGCCGCATCTACCAGGGCCTGCATCTCCTCCTGGCGGGGGGGATGGGGGAGCAAGTCCGGGGGGCGCTGATTGCGGCGCACCCGTTTGATCCCCTCCTGAAAACGCGCCAATTCCTGGGGGGTGAAGGGCAGCCATCCCCGCACTTGCAGAAAGTTGACCCAGCCCACTAGCCCGGCCAGATAAGTATGCAGTGTCCGCTGACCAATCCCCGCTTCATCCAGCAGCCAGGTAGCAAAGCCCAGCAGCCGGTCTACGTCCAGCCGCTCCACTTCGCTCACATCCGGCGCAACCCGTTTGACAATCAGATATTCCTGGAAGCGGTTCATAGCCGTGCGGTAGGTGCGGCGGGTGAAGGAGCTGCCCGTAGCCGCGTCGTCCAGATAGCGTTCGATGGTGTCGGAGATGAGCATAAGGGATTGGGGAATAGGGATTGGGGAATAGGGATTGGGGAATAGGGATTGGGATATATCGGAAAACTTCCAATTCCTGCTCCCAGTCCGGCGGTTGACTGGCGTCAGTCAACAGTCCGCGGTTGTCGGTGCAAGGTAAGCGTCGAGAAATAAGTCACCGGTTTGATTCCGGGAATCGGCCACCACATCTCTCGGCTTCCCCGTCATCGCCTGGCCGATTCCCGGAATCTCGTCTGCGAAACCCCTACGTTATTTCTTGACAGTTACAAAGTCCTGAGTCAGGCTTGACCGCATTGCGGTCTAGGGAGTATAGCACAGATGCCCGAATCAGTGATCCCCATATTTTTTCTCACCGGCGGCGATGGGGAAGGGCAGGCGGTTGCCTGCCGGGGGGAGTGGGCAGGTGGCAAAGGGGGTGAACGCACAGGGTGGGTTGTAGGCCCGGTTGAAGTCGATGGTCGTGTGTCCTTGCGAGTCCGCAGCCTCTACGGTCAGAAAACGTCCGCTACCATAACTTTCTTTACCGCTGGTGGCATCGGCAAAGATGAGAGAGAGAGCAGATTTGCCCTGGTTCAGGGCGATAAGGGTATGCTCCACCCCCTGTACGACAAAGTGAAGCAGACCGGGTGAGGGGGTCTGATTGACCGTACCCAGAATTGTCGGCAGCGGAACCGTTACCGGTGTGGAGTGGGCAACCAACCGGGCAGGGACCCGCCAGCTTGGATCGATGGGAAAGTATTCCACGCCCGGAAAGGCAGCCAGGGCCGGGTGCTCTCGATCCCGCAGACGCACGGCCCAGCGCCCATCCCGGCGGATGATGAACCAGCGCAGAGAGCCATAGGCCAAGACGGGGCCTTCCATCTCTGGGCCGCTCAGGGTCATACGGGTGATCGGTTCATCCCCACAGGTTACAACTACACCGGGCGCGATGACGACCTCCACGCCCTCTTCGGTGACCAGAAATTCACCCATACGCTGCGCAGCCGTTTCAGGGAAAAGGAGGGCATTGGCCGGGTCCGCGCCGAAGGTGTTGCGCCCTTCTTCCAGCCAGAAAAGACCCGCCAGGGTTAGCCAGCCATCCGGGTCGCGCAGTTCGCTCTCGCGCTTCTGCTGCCAAAGGGTGATCTCGTCAACGTAACTGGACATGAGCTATCCTTTTGCCATAAGCCACATACAAATGACCGTAACTACCCAGCCACGATTTGCGTGCGGAAACGTAAAGATGTGAAACGTGAGATCAGGTGATGACACCTCACGTTTCACGTTTCACCGGTCTGGCCGAGGAGCTAACCCATATGTGTTAGTTTCTCGCTGATACGCCGTATAATTCGTGGCTAAGATTCACTCCGGGAGTGAACAAATGACCAGTCTCTATCGGTGCGCTGTACTGCCTGTAGCGCGTTTCCAGCGCAAATAAAAACGCCTGCCTTTGCCGGGACAAGGGCAGGCATCTGCCTGGCGACGGGCGCGTTATTTGGCGCTTACTCTGGCATTGTACAATACGTAGTTGGACTTGCCGAATTCGCCGGCTATCTTTACGTCTTGGCCCACAAGCCCTGCAAAGTCGCCACTCACAGGCGCATCTACCGGGCCATCGCTGATAAGAATATAGCGTCCTTTGGCCTGCTGATAGAGATAAGCACCCAAACCGTTGGCTTCGGGCACACGGGCCGGGGCGCTGTCCACGAGCAAGCCATTGCGGGTCACTTTGCCGATGCTCTTTTCGACATTCGTAACCGTAGCATTGGCAATGTGGTTTTCTTCCATTTCGCCCTGAATGGTCAACCACTGACCCACCAAATCCCCGTCGATCTCACCGGAAAGCGTGTAGCGGATCTCGCTGACAGAATCTAGGAGCACATTCTGGCGTTCCAACACGCCGAAAATCTTCTTTGTCATCACTTTCTCCAACTCTGAACAATTAAAATATTATAGGCTGCGAAACCGGTTGCATTACAACCAAACAACTGGGAGTATAGCAGAGAATCGTGGATTCACCAATTTTGGACACTTTTTTATCTGCACGTATCATAAGGAGATGCGCGACTTCACCCGCTGCCGGGTGTTCTCAAGTGTAGCTGATTTTTGGTATATTCTGTGCGTGGATAAATTACAGCAGAAAGAACGGACAATAATGGCGAATTCTGCAAATCACCTTCGTTCTTCGCGTAGCAATGGCGCGGGAGCTTCCTGTAGCCCACCCCGAGTCGTGATTACGGGTATAGGCGGGCTTACCCCCCTGGGGTTGGATATCCCCCAGACGTGGACAAACCTTTTGGCCGGCGTGTCGGGGATCGATACCATTACCAAATTTGACACCTCTGAATTGCGCACCACCTTTGGCGGTGAACTCAAGGGTTTCGATCCGCTGGACTACCTGGACCGCAAAGAGGCGCGCAGACTGGACCCCTACATTCAATACGCGATGGTGGCGACCCAACAGGCAATTAAAGACTCTGAAATCGACCTGGCCGCGGACGAGCCTCATCTGATCGGTGTGGTGCTTGCCAGCGGGATCGGCGGGATTCAGTCTCTGGTGGAGAATGTGGACCTGGTACACGAGAAGGGCCTGCGTCGCATCAGCCCCTTTCTTGTGCCCAATATGCTGGTGGACAGCGCAGCCGGGCGGATTGCCATCGAGTATGGCTTGCACGGCCCCAACTTTTCGGTGGTCAATGCCTGCGCCAGCGGCACCGCGGCTACGGGTGAAGCCTTTGAACTGATCCGCCGGGGCGATGCCGAGGTGATGATTGTGGGTGGGGCCGAGGCCGGGCTGATGCCGATTACGATGGCTGGCTTTGATGTGATGGGTGCGCTGAGCCAGCGCAATGACGATCCGGCCGCGGCCTGCCGTCCCTTTGATATTGACCGGGACGGCTTTGTGATGAGCGAAGGCGCCGCGGTGATGGTGATGGAGAGTCTGGGCCACGCGCTGGCCCGGGGTGCGCGTATCTATGCCGAAGTGATCGGCTACGGCAACAGCGCAGATGCCTATCATATGGCCGCGCCCCACACCGAGGGCCGGGGCGCCCGGGACGCCATGCGTATGGCCCTGCGCAAGGCAGCCGCCTATGGTGTGCAGCCGCACGATATTGATTACATCAATGCCCACGGCACCTCTACCCAGCTAAATGACCCCGGCGAAACATTGGCGATTAAACAGGTATTGGGCGAACACGCCTACACTACCCGAATCAGCAGCACAAAAAGTATGCTGGGCCACCTGCTGGGCGCAGCCGGGGCCATCGAGGCGATTATCTGTGCCAAGAGTATCGAGACCGGATTAATTGCGCCCACCATCAATTTGCATAATCCAGACCCAGCCTGTGATTTGAACTATACGCCCAATCTCCCCGTACAGGCTGATGTACGGGTCACTTTGAGCAATAGCTTTGGCTTTGGCGGCCACAACGCATGCGTAATGTTGCGCCGGTATGAAGGGGAACTCCAATGAGCGAACAGCAGAGCCAGCAGCCTGAACTGCACAGCAACGGTGCTTCTGGAAAGGAATATCGAAATGGGGATACGCCCCGCCCCAGGGCACGGGCTGCCGGCCCGGTCAAGGGCTTTTCTCCCCGTTTCGCCCAGATTGTGGGCTGGGGCTATCACGTACCGGAGAAGATCATCACCAATTTTGATCTGGAGCAGATCGTCGATACCCAGGATGAGTGGATTCGCAGCCGCACGGGGATCGAGGAACGTCATGTGGCCGCCTCGCCCGCCGAGACGACTGCCACGCTGGGTATTCAGGCAGCCAGAGCCGCCCTGGAAGTGGCCGATATTCCCCCCAGCAAAGTGGACCTGATTATCTGTGCCACCAGCTCTCCGGAACATATTTTTCCTTCTACAGCGAGTATCATCCAGGATGGGCTGGGCGCTGTCAATGCCGGTGCGTTTGATCTGAGCGCGGCCTGTTCCGGCTTTGTCTACGGGCTGAGTATGGCCCGGGGGCATATTCTGGCCGGGGACGCGGAATATGTGTTGGTTATCGGGGCCGAAACCCTCAGCCGCATTGTGGACTGGACAGATCGGGCTACCTGCGTCCTCTTTGGGGACGGCGCCGGCGCGGTGCTGATGGCCGCCAGCGATGTCCCCGGCGGCGTAACCGCTTCTGTGCTGGGCAGCGACGGCTCCGGTGCTGATCTGTTGACCGTTCCTGCCGGGGGCAGCGCTATGCCCACCAGTCTGGAAACTGTGAGCAGCGGCGGCCACTACATCAAAATGGACGGGACAGCAGTCTTCCGTTTTGCTACCCGGGTGATGGCAGAAGCCACCCGTCAGGTTCTGGATCGGGCCGGTCTGAGTGTGGACGACGTGGACCTGGTGATTCCTCATCAGGCCAATGTGCGGATTATCCAAAACAGCGTACTCAAACAGTTAAAGATTCCCGGAGAGAAGGTCTTTGTCAACCTGCAAAAGTATGGCAATACCAGCACCGCCAGCATTCCTATCGCCCTGTGCGAGGCGATTGAAGCAGGCAAAATTCAGCCCGGCAATAATCTGGTCTTTGTGGGTTTCGGGGCTGGATTGACCTGGGCAGCTTGTGCCATCAAATGGAGTGTGCCCGTCTCCCGGCCCGAAACCACCTGGTGGCGCAACACCCAGCGTCAGGCCGTCTATCAGGCCGCGGCGGCCCGCAGTATGTGGAAGCGAGCCATCCGCCGGGTCTACAGCCAGTTTCCCGCGGAGTCGCGGTGGGGCGGGCGCAAGGAAGAGGGCGAGGTGGGCTGATTCTGCTGTAGATACATTTATACAGAGCTACTAAACGCACCAGACAGGTCCATCTGTTTGGGCACGCAAGGCGTGAAATGTGAGGGCACCCCTGTTCTCACGTTTCACGCCTCTCTAATCGGTTATTTGTGCGTCAATTCGCGTCCGCTTTCTTACCGAAAAATTCGCCCACCTGTTTCACAATTATCCCCACATCCTCCCTGGCCAACGGACGGGGATCGAAGGCGACGATGCCCGTATTGACCAGATGACCCCGGATGTGGATGGGCGGGCTGCCCCGTTCCAGAAAATCCACCAGCGCCGCCGCCCGCTCCGGCGTCAGCACAATCCCCGCCCGCTCGATGCCCCGGCCCGCTTCGTCGGCCAGCCGCCGGGTTTCGGCCAGGGGTGCAAAACCCGCCAGCAGTTTATCCACCAATGCCCGGTTGCGCGCCTGCTCTGCGGCCACATCCCGGCGCATATAGAGTTCCAGGGCTACCCACAGACCCAAAATCTGCTCTTTGCCCACTTTCATCGGGCGTCCGATACCGCCATTCTGTGCCCGACACGTCTGCACCAGCCCCCGACGCCCAGCCACAATCCCACTGGTCGGCCCCCCAATCGCCTTGCCCCCGCTGAATGTGACCAGCGCCGCGCCGCTCTGCACGAAGTGGGTCAAATTCTCCTCCGCGGCAGCGTCGATCAGCACGGGAACGCCTTCGTCCGTACACAGTTCCACACAGCGGGCCAACGACAGCATCCCTTTGTGAACGGTGTGATGGGACTGCACGTATAAAAAAGCCGCGGTCTGGGGGCCAAATGCGCCGGTCAGATGGGCTTCGCTTACACTGTTGACCAGACCGACGGCACACGGCTGGCCCCCTGCCATCCGAATCATCTGGACAATTGGCGCGCCGAAGCTGGCCTGATGGCCGGCCTGCAATAGAATCTGATTGGGGTGGCCCAGGGGATCGGGCAGAGACTGGACCCGGTTGAGGTCGTCCCCGGCGACGCAGGCCGCCACCATCAGCGCCACGCCCGCAGCCGCGCCGGTGGTGATCATCGCGTCCTCGGCGCCGATCAGCCGGGCAATGCGCTCCTCCGTCGCTTGACGCAACTCCCGCATATCCACATAACTGCGCCCCGCCTCAGCCACCGCGGCCAGCACTTCGTCGCTCAGTGTATTCACCCCCAGGGCCGTCATCCGCCCGCTGGCGTTGATGGCCCTGGGTACATTCAATTCGTCGAGAAAGTTCATTGGGTTGCTCCGCTTTTAGAAGTTCGACTTTTCGGCATGGTTCAGCGGGATAGTTGAGCACGTTAACAATTGAATGAGGCGGGAAA
>JAHDWH010000227.1 GCA_023384455.1 Caldilineaceae bacterium
GATCCAGTTCCCTCCCTAGAATGGGGAGGGGTAGGGTGGGGTGGCTGAACAGGTACGTTTCAACGCACTAAAGCCCAACCCATTTTCAACGGGTTTCCCGTAGCAGACGCCGAATTGATTCGGCGGGCGTACCCCATCCCAAATCCGGGATACACCCGAAGAAACCACCACTCAACAAAACCGACATGAGTCTTACGAATTCAATCAATTCATTCGGTAACTACCAAGTCAATCAGAAACGGACGCAGATTTACCTGATTTCAACGCAGATGGATGCGGATAAATGCTAAAAATCAGCGCAGATCAATTCAAATCATGAAAATCTGCGTCCCTCTGATCGCTTGGCTTAGTAGTTACCCAAAAAGGCCAAACCCGTATTGGTCAACGCCGTCGTGAAACCCAATTTACCGCCCAATCCGCGGTTTTTTCCGCAATTTGAGAGGTTTTGACAGTTGCAAGTAATGATTTTGTAATTTTAAGGGGTCATTGACCAGTGCATTTCCAAAAAGTTGGCCCTTTTCTGTCCCTTTTTCTCCCCAAATCTGCGCTAGAGTAGAGCCTATGCAGACGCAACTAGCACGCCCCCTGATTCTGATCTACGGCAACAGTCCCCACCTGCAACGGGTGGAGCGCACATTGCGCGCCGACCCCGGCTTGCGGGTGATTCAGATTGACCCGGACGACGGCAGCGCTGCCCAGCAGTTGGCTGCGCTGGGCGCAGGCGTGCTGATCTATGACACGGCGGCCACGGACCCGGCGCTGATCCAGGCCCTCCACACCCTGCACCCGGCCATCCCAACGCTGGGGCTGGACGGGGCGGAGAGATCACAAACACGGCTGCTGGGCCGGGTCTATCCACAGACAGTGATGGCTGGGCTAGAGCAGGTGTTGCGCCTCTTGTCTCCGGAAAAATCGGGAAGCCCCCGCGCATAAGTGCTACTCATTCATCCGTTATTCACATCCATTGTTCACAACCGATCGGAGTCCATATGACCCGCCCACCCTTTGCCAATCTTTTCGCCGTGCATGACCCCAACCCGGCCCGCCTGGATGCCTTTGAACGTGATCTGCAAACCAGCGGGGAGTTCGCCCAGGTGTGGCGGCCTGCGCCGGGATGGGTGGTGGCGGCCGCGCCCCTGCCCGGCGGATGCCCGGACGATGGGCTTGTGCAGCAGCACGGCCTGGCCTTTGGCGAGGGGCGGGATCTGCTGGTGGATGCGCAGCCCGACCCGGTGCAGGCCCTGGACCAAATCGTCGAGCTGGCCGACCACCACCCGGCCCAGTTGGACCGCCTGCCCGGCGACTTCGGCTTCATCCGCTTTCGGGCCAACGGGGAGGCCACGATCGTCCGCTCCTGCGGCGGATTGGTGCCCCTATACATCAAACTCCCCTCGCCCGCTGGGAGAGGGGCCGGGGGTGAGGGCAGAATAGCCATCGCCACCCGCCTGGGCGATTTTGTGCGCTATCTGCCCGAAGAACCCGAACTCGACCCCCTGGTCAACGCCATCTGGGCCGGCAGTTGGCCCATGTTCCCGGAGGGGCGCACCTTTTTGAAGGGGGTGCGGCTGTTGGAACGGGGCTATTTCGCCAACTTGGGCGGGGGCGACTCTGAGAGTCGCCCCTACTGGAACCCACGCCCAAGCCACATCCCCTACCCCAGCAAAGCCGTGGAGCGGGAACACGCCGAGCGGCTGCGGACGCTGTTGATCGCCAGGCTGGAGCGGGATTTGGACCCGACCGGCGGCAATCTGTTGACCCTGAGCGGCGGGGTGGATTCGTCCTCCTTGGCGGCGCTGACCGGGGGCGTGGTGGGGCGGGAGCTGATGCTCTTCAGCATGATCCCCCGCAAGGAGCGGGCGGATCTGGTGGCCCACGAGATGTCCTTTATCGACCCCCTGGCTCAGAAATATGGCTTCAGCCGTCGCTGGGCGGTGCATTGGCACGAACGGCTGATCCTGGAGCTGTGGCAGCAGGCCCCCCAGGTGGTCTTTCACGTCCTCCACCCGGCCCTGTGCAGTCTGCCGGGGATGATGCGGGAAGCCGAGGTGCGGGTGCTGGTGGGCGGCGAGAGCGCCGACGAACTGGTCGGTTCCCGCTTTAACCTGCCCGATTGGGCGCGCCAGACTTCCCTGCTGCGCCTGTTGACCGATGGCGGCTGGCTGGGCAAGAACCCCAAGGGGCTGGCCCGCTGGGCGCGTTTGCGCTGGCAAATGCTGTGGGGCAATGACCCCATGACCTTCCCCCGGGATTTTCTGGCCGAGAATATCAACAACGGCCAGCCCCTGCACTTCTTTCACCCCCAGGTGGTGGCCGAATATCGGGCGTGGTGGGACGGCCAGCGGCGGGGGCTGCACGCGGACACCGGCCCCTGGCGCTATCTTGAACTGCACAGCCGCTCCTTTGATGGCTATGTGCCCATGAACTGGGAGGCGTGCAGCGCGCTGGGGGTGCGCCGCTCCTTGCCCTTCCACAGCCGGGAGGTCTTCGAGCTGGCCTTCGAGTGCCACCCGGCGGAACTCTACGGTCCCCACCCAGGGGCCAAGAAGCTGCTGCGGGCCGCCCTGCACGACGATGTGCCCCACCACAACCTCTACCGGGCCGACAAGAGCAGCCGGGATGAGGACACCAAGGGTCTGATGGAGACGGTGCAGGGGCCGCCCCCGGCGGTGCCCCTGCCGGAAGAACTAGCCCCGGTGTTGGACCCGGCCTTCTTCGCCGCCCCGCCCCCCACCCTGGCCTACGGCCAACTGCGCCCCCTGACCCGGCTGACCCTCTTCGTGGAGGCCCTACACGCCCGGCGCGCCCAACGAAAGGAGGTGATCCCTATGTAACCGCAGACTTTGCCCATCCCCCCAGTCCCGTCGTACCGCACCAATCAACAAATCAACAAATCAACCAACAAACAGGAGATTCACCTAATGAACAATCAACTTATCCACCTCACCCCCGACCACCAACCAGAAGCCCGCCCACAGAAGCAGCCCTACGCCGCCCCCGCCCTGAAGAAGCTGGGTACGGTGCAGGAACTGACGCAGGGGGTGGCGATGGCCCCGGAACCTGATGTTGCCGGATTTTCATGGTAGGCTATTTCGAAAGGAGAAAGATTAACATGGGTGCAGGTACCTTTGGAGGGTGCCATGACTATAGCAAGTTTTGCGGTATTGCGTAAACGAGTATAAACATGGTTATCAGGCACCACAGGTGGTGCCTGATAACCAATCAAGAATCTCAGGATACTATCTCAACAAGGAGAACAGACTATCCGCCACTTTCTCGTTGACTGCCTGCGGGCGTACCTGACAGGGGAAGCTACACCTTTGTCAGGTACACCCCTGAACGAAGCCGACTGGGACGCACTCATCGAACTGGCCGCCTTCCACCGGGTGGCGCCCCTGCTACAGCGCAGCCTGCGGGGGGCTGGCCCGCACGCCCCGCATCCCAAGCTGGAAGCCTATGTGCGCTCGGCCTCCAGCCGGGGTCTGCTGTTGACCGGCGAGTTGCTGCGTCTGCTCAAGCACTGGGAGGCGGCGGGGGTGCAGGCCATCCCCTTCAAAGGCCCCGCGCTAGCTGTCCAACTCTACGGCGACCCGGCCCTGCGCCACTTCGACGATCTGGATGTGCTGGTGCGGGCGCAAGACTTCCCAGCGGCGAAGGAAATTGTGCTGGCCCTCGGCTTCCAGCCCCGGGAACGCCACTCCCTGCACGAATCGTTCAGCCTTTTTCGCGGCGATCTGGAAATCGTCCTCGAACTACACTGGGAGTTTATGCCCATGCCGGAGGTCTTCCCCTTCGCCCCCCATCTCAATGAGGCATGGCCGCGCTGCGAAACCGTCACGTTGAGCGGCCACAAGGCGCGGGCCTTTGCGCCCGCAGACCAACTGCTCTACCTGTGCGCCCACGGCGGGCGGCATCTCTGGTTCCGTCTGCAATGGATTTGCGATGTGGCCCAACTGCTCTACACCCAACCCAACCTGGATTGGGATCAACTGATGGCCCAGGCCAAAACTTCCGGCGGCGAGCGCATGTTGTTGTTGGGGCTGTCCGTCGCCTACGACCTGCTCGGCGCGCCCCTGCCCTCCGCCATCGAAACCAAAATTCGCAAGGACCGGCACACGGCCAAACTCACCCGCCAGGTCAAAGGCTACTATTTCGATGCCCCGCTGGAAATCGTCAAACCGTGGAAAGAGACCTTCTTCCCCCTGCAACTCATCGACCGCCCCACCGACCGGCTGGCCTATTTGCCCCGGCTGTGGTGGCACCAATTGAGAAGTTCGACTTTTGATAAAAGTCGAACTTCTGAACCCACACAAGGAGCCTGACCCGCTATGTCTACCCTTTCACTCACCTCCACCGTTGTGCGCAGCACCGATCAGGTCTCCACGGACCTGGGCGGCGAGGCCGTCATCCTGGGCTTGCAGTCCGGCGAATACTTCTCCCTGGAAGGGGTGGGGCTGCGCATCTGGGAGCTGCTGGAAACCCCCCACACCGCCGCCGACCTCCTGGCCGCCATCCTGGCCGCCTATGAAGTCGAAGCCGTCGCCGCGGAGCGGGATCTGTTGGCTGTGCTGGGCGCGTTGGTCGCCGAAGGCTTGGTCGAGGTCCAGTGAAACGCCTCGCCCGCTTTCTGACCCTGCCCGCGGCCGAGCGCGGTCTGCTCTTCAGCGCCCTGGGGACGCTGCTCCTCCTGCGCCTGGGGCTGTGGCTGCTGCCCCTGCCCCGTCTGCTGGCCCGGTTGCAGCGGCGCACGGTGGCCAAAGCCTTTCGGGGCCAAGTCCCGCCACCACCGCCGACCCGCATCGCTTGGGCCGTGCGGGCCGCCAGCCGCTTTGTGCCAGGGGGCGGCAACTGTCTGCTGCAATCCCTGGCCGGGCAGCACCTGCTCACCCGCCGGGGCTACCTCTCCCATCTGCGCATCGGCGTGGCCAAAGAGAGCGACGGCCCCCTGCGCGCCCACGCCTGGGTGGAATGGGACGGCCGCATCCTGATCGGCGGCGTCGGCCCCACCCACTTCACCCCCTTCCCACCCTTGGAGGTCCGCCACCCATGAACAACCCACCAAAAATCCGCGCCAATCCGCGGCCCATCCCCCCTTTATCACCCCAATCTCTATCTCTATCTCTATCTCTATCTCAACCTCTATCTCTATCTCAACCTCTATCTCACCCCTACACCCTCTATGGCCTGCGGGTGCAATCGGAGATCCCCCTGCCCGCGCCCCGGCTGGCCGATTCCCCAGCGGCCATGGATCTGCGGGTCTGCTGGGGCCATCCCCAACGCAAGCCCATGCCCGCCCCCCCCGCCGGAGAGATTCTGGCCCAACTGCTCCTGCCCAACGGTCAGGGCTATACCCTGGTGGACACGGGGCGCGGCTTTGTGCTGCACTTTCACCACACGGGCGAATTTTGCATCGACTATGACCTGGCCTCCGTGCGGGTGCAGCTTGCGCCGGACATCGACCCGGAGCTGGCCGGGCTGTTGCTGACGGGGAACATCATGGCCTGTCTCTTCACTCTGGGCGGCGAGCCGGTCCTCCACGCCAGCGCGGTGACCGTGAATGGGCGGGGGAGCGAGGCGTTGGCCTTCCTGGGTGCGTCGGGCATGGGCAAATCCAGCCTGGCCGCCCTGCTCTGCGCCAACGGGGCCGGCTTCATCACCGACGATCTCCTACGTCTGCGCCCCACCGGGGAGGGCGGCTGGGGCTGCTATCCCGGCAGCGGTCATCTGCGTCTGCGCCGTAACGCCGCCGCCTCCTTGGCCGCCCATTTCGATGTGGATCTGCAAGCCGTCACCGCGGACCAGCGCACCGCGGTCTGGTTTGATGGGGATGCCGGGCCTCTGGCCCCCATGCCCCGGCTGGGGGCCATCGTCATCCCCCGGCTGTCGCCCCAAAGCCCGGTCCTGGAACTCACCCGCATCCCCCCGGCCAAGGCGTTGCTCTGCCTGATGGCCTTCCCCCGCATCCAAGAGAGCCACCGCAAAGATCACCGCCAGCGCCAGATCGACTTCCTGGGCCGCATCGCCGGGGATGTGCCCCTGTACGAGGCGGTCATCCCGTATGGGCTGCCCTATCCTGAGGGGTTGGCCGGGGAATTGGTGGATGGGGTGGGATTAACTGGGGCCAAATAGATCGGTCATCTGGTCTGTCCACCACAACAGACGAGACGAGACGATGCACTGGTCGTCCCGCCTCGTTTTAATTGGCGATTATTTGAGGAGCGCCAAAATAGATAATTAACCAGGGGAAAACGGTCAATTTTTGGCGATCAGTTTTTGGAAGGTTTGCGAAATTCTCGCCAGGACAGTCCTGTCCACCTGACCAAAGGGCTTGATGATGATAGATTGCGATAAGGTGTATATCTTATCCACCCTTACTTTGCTCGGTCGATTGAGGCTTCCCCGTACTAGGTCGGACGACGTAATGGTAAAGCTGTAGTCCGTTGGGGTTGGATTCGAAGTCATAGCGACAACGACGACATCGGCAGTTTGACGGTTGTAGACATCGTTGGAAATTACGATTACCGGTCGTCGTTTATGCGATGAAAGATCGGTGAATGGAACGGGAATCAGAACAATCTCCCCCTGCTCAGGCATCGTTCCACTCCTCGTCGTCAAAGGCGTTGTCCCAAAACCCTAAACTGCTTTGGGCTGCGGCCAATAGATCATCGAATAGGTCGGTCTGGTCTTCCATAACAAAAACCATAACCCGCGCCCCTGGCCGCAAGGGCACCGGCAAGATGACTTGTCCGTCCGCCGAAACGGTGGCGTCGTATTTGAATGCAGTTTGAGGAGCGGTGACAGTTTGCATACAAACCCCCTGAACGGATCGATCAAATGTGACTGTAGTACAAAGTGTAGCACAGAGGGAATAATTCCCAAAGGTACTCCGTTCAACCCTGGCACGCTGCCCTATCCTGAGGGGTTGGCCGAGGAGTTGGTGGCCGGGGTGGGGTTGCCCACCCCAGCAGGAACGCAGATATACGCAGATTGAATCCATCCCATCCATCAAATCCATGTTCTTATTTTCACATTGGTTATAACCCAGAAAGAAGGTACGTATGGACACAACGATTCCCACACTCCTCTTGGACTGTCTGCACGAAGACCCCCAGCGGGTCACAGCCGACCGTCTCGCTGCCCTCGACCCCGCGGCCTGGGATGGACTGCTGGCCCTGGCTTCTGACAAGCAGGTGATCGAGTTCTTCTATGCGCGATTGAGCGGACGCGGCTGGGCCTCTTTGTTGCCCCTACAGGTCGTCCAAAGGCTAGAGCAGGTCAGTCTGCGCAACGCCGCCCACAACCTGGCCCTGTCAGCCGAACTCAAACGCATGGCCGCCCTCTTCCACGCCCAGAAGATTCCCATCGTCGTCCTCAAAGGCACCTATCTGGCCGCGGTCGTCTACGGCAATCTGGCCCTGCGCAAAATGGTGGATATGGACCTGCTCGTGCCGGTTGAAAAGTTGGGTCAGGCCGCGGCCCTTTTGGAAGCCCAGGGCTATCAACCCAGGACGACGTACACAGTCGAGACGGGTATGCAAATCTCCCAACACCTGCCCCGCTTTGTCAAGCCGGCGGTCGCCAGTATTGAGCTGCACTGGAACATCGTTGCGCCCGATCGGGGCTGTGCCATCAATCCAAACGAATTGTGGACCCGGGCCGAGTCGGTGACCCTGGCCGGCGTCCCCCTGTTGGGTCTTGGCAAAGAAGACCTGCTGCTCCATCTGCTGCTGCACGTCTCCTATGGACATCGCTTTGAAATGGGGTTGCGGCCGGCGTGTGACGTGGCCGCCATCATCCGCCATTTTGGAGAAGCGCTGGACTGGTCGCTGGTGATGGCACGCGCCCGGAATTGGCAGGCGCAACGGGGCGTCTATCTGGCCCTGCGTCTGGCCCAGGAGATGGTGGGGGCTGCGGTGCCGGAAGTTGTGCTGGCCGGGTTGCGCCCTGCCGATCTGGATGAGGCAATTGTGGCGGCAGCCCGCAGCCAGACCTTTTCGGACTGGCGTATGGGGCGCACGATTTCTCCCAATCTGGCGAACCAGTGGTATGGCGGATTGGCCGACAAAATCGGCGGGCTTTGGCGGACCGTCTTCTTGCCCAAGCCGGTCATTTCCGCCCAGTATGGCGTCTCTGTCCACTCGCCCCGCATCTATCTCTACTATCCGGTGCGCCTCAAAGACGTGCTGGTCAGACACTGGCGCACAGCCTGGCAACTCTATCGGGGCGATAACTCGCTCACGCCCCTGGCCCGGCACAAGGCCATGCTACTCCGTTGGCTGGCTGAGGAGTAAAACATCCACCCAAGCTGTGCTATAATTCCGCGGCTATGAATATCCCCTTCCCCGTCGAACCGGCCACCTTTCTCGAACGCCCCAACCGCTTTGTCATCCACGCCCGGCTACGCGAAAGCGGCCAGGAAGTGCGCGCCCACTGCCCCAATCCGGGGCGGATGCACGAACTGATGATCCCCGGCGCGACGGTCTATATGGACAAAGCCAGCGACCCGGAGCGGCGCACGCCCTACACCCTGCGCTTTATCGAACACCCCGCCAACGGCCAGCTGATCAGCCTGAACACCCAACTGCCCAACGACCTTTTCACCGAAGGGCTGGCCGACGGTTTCTTTGCGCCCTTTTGTGACTACACGAATCACCAGCGGGAGGTTTCCCTGCCGCCACCCGCCTCAGCCGCAGAAAAATCAGCGGCAATCAATCAAAATCATAAAAATCCGCGTCCATCTTCCTCTGTGACCAGCCGCATCGACTTTCGACTGAGCACAGACGACGGAAAAATTTGCTGGGTAGAGACAAAATCGGCTACGCTTGTGTACGACGACGGACGGGCCTACTTTCCCGACGCGCCCACCCAGCGCGGTCGCCGCCACGTGGAGGAGTTGGAACATTTGGTCTCCACCGGTGTGCGGGCTGCGGTCGTTTTCATCATCCAGCGGCCCGACGCCATCTCCATCGCCCCCAACCGGGAGACCGACCCGGCCTTTGCCGATGCGCTTCTCCGGGCCGGGCAGCGGGGGGTGGAGTTTTACGCCTATACCTGTGGCGTTACTACCAGCCACGTCTGGCTGGAACGGGAAGTGCCGGTGGTGATGGGATAATCTCAGCATTCAGCCTGGAATCTATACTCGAGGAGCATTCCCCCAATGAATTTCTACGCCAAATTGACCGCGGCTGCCCAGCGCAACAACTCTCTGCTCTGCGTGGGGCTGGACCCCACGGCGGAGGCCCTGCCGGACCGCTACGCTTCCAGCGGCCCCATCACCGACGATCTGCTACGCTGGAATCTGGCGGTCATCGAAGCCACCTCCGAATTGGTCTGCTGCTACAAACCGAATATCGCCTTCTACGAAGCCCAGGGCGCGGCGGGGATGGACGCCCTGCGCCGCACGCTTGCCGCCATCCCCAGCCATATCCCCGTGCTGCTGGATGCCAAGCGGGGGGACATCGGCTCCACTGCCGCGGCCTACGCCACGGCCTGTTTTGAGGAATTGGGCGCGGATGCGGTCACCCTCAGCCCCTATCTGGGCCGGGACAGCATCGACGCCTTCGCCGCCTACCCCGACAAAGGGCTGTTCGTCCTCTGCCACACCTCCAACCCCAGCGCGGGAGAATTCCAAAGCCTGCCCGTGGCCGGTGGCAAACCCCTCTATTTGCAGGTGGCCGAGACCGCCACGGGCTGGTCGAAACAGGTGGGGCTGGTGGTGGGCGCCACCTACGCCCAGACTTTGGCCGATATACGCGCGGCCGCGCCGGAAGCCTGGTTTCTGATCCCTGGCATAGGCGCACAGATGGGCGATCTGGCCGGCTCTGTGGCCGGAGGGTTGCGCGGCGATGGGTTGGGTGTTCTGCTCTCTGCCACCCGCAGCGTCACCGGCGCGGCGGATCACCGCTCCGCTGCCCTGGCCCTGCGCGACGAAATCAATCAGGCGCGCCAAGCCAGTCTCCAGTCCCCAGTCCCCAGTCCCCAGTCCCCAGTCCCCAGTCCCCAGTCCCCAGT
>JAHDWH010000228.1 GCA_023384455.1 Caldilineaceae bacterium
ACGTGAAACGTGAGGACGTGAAACGGGAAGACGTGAAACGTGAGGACGTGAAACGTGAGGACGTGAAACGGGAAGACGTGAAACGTGAGGACGTGAAAACGTGAGAGTAGGTGACGACACCTCACGTTTCACGTTTCAGTTGATTGGCCGAGCGACTAACGCTTGTGCGTTAGTTCTTCGCTGGTACGGAGTAACTGCTCACCCCCACCCAACCTCCCCCACGGTGGGGGAGGAGTCGATCCACTTTCCTCCCTGGAATGGGGAGGAGTAGGGTGGGGTGGCTGAACGGGCACAGGTATAGCCTTGTAAGTAACCATATTTTTCCTTCGTTGACTCTCCCCGGTTTGTGGCATATACTGTCCACACTTCGCAGCTACAATTTATTGGTAACTACCCAGGGTGCGACGCACTCGCCAAGAGTAGATTCCACTGCAAAAAGGGTGTAGCGAGTGCGTCGCACCCTGGGCCTGAACAGCTATAATTTATTGACAAACTTGCCTATGCAGCCACTGATTGAAGAACTGGCCGAACTGATCCTCAAAGACAACGCGATCCTCTTTATCGGTTCCCATCTGGGAACAGGCAGTAGCGGGCTGCCAATGGTAGAGCGGATCGCCGACGCCCTGGCCGCCCGCATCGACTACAAACGGGCGGATCGCACCCTGCCCGCGGTCGCCCGGGACTACGAAATCCTGCAAGGCAGAGCCGCCCTCATCCTGGCCCTGCGCGAAGAGCTGACCCGTCTGCAAGATGGCCCAGACCCCATCCACCAGCTCATCGCCGACGCGGTGCTGCCCACCACCAAACTGATCACCACCCGCTTTGACCAGGTGTTGGAAAGCGCGCTGACCCAATTTGCAAAACCCTACGTCCTGATTGTGCGCGACACAGACGTTCCCTTCTTCGACGAATCCAAAGTCACCGTCATCAAAATTCAGGGGGACATCGCCCAGCCCGACAGTCTGGTCATCACCGAAGACGACGTAGACGCGTTCATCACCAATTTGCCCACCCTCAGCGATATTGTGCGGGCCTTTTTTGCCACCAAAACCCTCATCTTTCTGGGCTACGATCTCAACAGCACCCATTTCAAACGCTTCTTCAATCAGGTCACCCGCAACCTGAGCGTCTACCGGCGCACGGCCTACGCCATTGTGCCCCAGGCCAGCGAAGGAATGGACGACATCGGTCAGCGCTACTGGAAGAACCAGAACGTCGAGATCGTCATTCACGACCCCCTGGCCTTTCTGGAAGCGCTCTCCCAGGCTGTAAAAAGCGTCACTCTGGCGACGACACCCAAACAGCGGGAGTCGCCCGCGCCGCCCGCGCCGCCCGCGCCGCCCCTGCCCCCCCAGCCCTACAAAGGCTTGCAGCCCTACGGCCAGGACGATGCGGCCATCTTTGCCGGGCGGGGGCAAGAGAGTATGCAGCTTGCCAACCGGGTGCTGGCAAACCGGCTGACTATCCTCTACGGCGAGAGCGGCGTGGGCAAAAGCAGCCTGTTGCGGGCCGGTCTGGGGGCGCGCGTGGCTGCCCAGCGGGGATTGCTGGCCGTGGCCCAGCCCGAAGCCGACACGCCGCTGGTGGAAAATCTGCGCCGCAGCCTGCTGGCCGAGGCCAAACGGACCGGGCTCTTCCCGGAAAGCGGGGGCGCGCTCTCCGATCTGATCCGCTCTGCGCAGCGTTCTCTGGATGGGCCGGTGGTGCTGGCAATCGATCAGGCCGAACAGTTCTTTCTGGTCTACAGCGACGAAGAACGGGCCGCGGCGCTGAGGCAATTGCAGGGCTTTCTGGCCGACCGCAGCCTGAACCTGCGCTTTGTCATCGCCATCCGCGAGGATGCCCTGGGCCGTCTGCAACCCCTGGAAGCCATCCTGCCCAATGTACTCAACGTGCGCTATCGGGTGGAACGGCTGGGGCGAGAGGCGGCCCGGGAGGCCATGGAAAACCCCGCCGAACTCTACGGCGTGCAATGGGAAGCCGCCCTCGTGCAGCGGCTGCTGGGCGACCTGACCGACTCGGCTACCGGGGGGGTGGGTCCGCCCCAATTGCAGATCAACTGCGAGCGGCTCTATCAGGAAACCCTGGCCCGCCATCCGACGCCACCCCAAACCATCAGCCTGGCCCTCTTCGAGTCTCTGGGCAACACCACCACCCTGCTGGGCGACTACCTGACCCAGAGCGTGCAGACACTGGAATCGGCCCAACAGCCCACGGCCCGCAATCTGCTGGGCGCGCTGGTGAGCAGCAGCGGCGTCAAACAGCGGCTGGCCCTGGATGATCTGGCGCGCTTTGTCAACCGTCCAGCCGTCGAGGTCCAGACTATTCTGAATGGGCTGGTCGAACGCTCGCTGGTTCGTCACATCACACTGGCCCCGGTGGCCGACCGGCAAAGCGGGACAGGTGATGAGTTTGAACTGAGCCACGACTCGCTCATTCCCCGGGTCGTCTCTTGGCTGGGCGATGACTTCTGGGCCACCCAGAAGGCCCGGGAGATTCTGCGCCAGGCCGCGCCGGAGTGGAGCAAACGGGCCCGGCTGCTCCCTGCCGACGATCTGCGGCTGGCAACCCAGCGCAAAAGCCAACTCCAGCTTACCCCTGTCGAAGCGGCAATGCTCTACGCCTCCGCCGTCACCTACGATATCGCCACGGACGTCTGGCAGGAGGCCGTGCCCCCGGACGAGCGCCGGGCGATTCTGCTCTCCCTGCTGGATCATTCCGACAGCCGGGCCAGGGAGCAGGCGGCCAGAAGGCTGGCATCCATCCCCGACCCGGAGAGTGGCGAGAAGCTGGGAAAGCAGGCCCTGCTGGACCCGGAGTCCGCCGTGCGTGCGGCGGCTATCACCAGTCTGGCCGCCCAATTGGAGCAGGCCGGGGCCGGGGTTGCCGGGCAGGGCGTGGCCGCCGTAGCTGCCGGGCTGGGCCAACCGGCCACAGACGCCATTGCCCGGGAGGCCCTGGTCACCCTGCGCGATTTGGCCCCAGCCAGCGATCCACTCCTCCCCGCGGAGCGCCGGGCCATCATCCGGCGCAAAGTCTGGCTGGCGCGCTGGAAACGCCACGCCGAGGGGATTCTGCTTGCCACCATTCGGGGCGTACAGGGAGGCTTTTGGGGATTAGGGCTGGGGATGGGCATTTTCCTGGGGTTGAATATCTTTATCGCCGACGGTTTTACATTGCAGCTACTGCTGCAAAATTTGGACTCGATTCTCTTTGGCATTAGTGTCGGGATTCCAAATGCCGGACTTATCGGTGCATTAGCTGGAGGAGTAACAGCTTTCGCTGGAGCCGTCGTCCGTTCTCTGTCAGACAAAATTATCAAAGAACGTATCTGGCTCGTACAGATCGCTGCTGGCGCTTTGTCAACGTGTCTAGGGTGGCTGATTTTTGCCTTTGTTATGCCACCAAAGGGTGTCGATCTTGGGCAGACATTGAGCGCAGGTTTTGTATTGGGCGCGTTGCTGGCGGCAGGGGCGGCCATCCCCTTTCCCCCAGCCCGCATTGTACGCTTGCTTCTCTCTCTGCTGGCGGGGGTGACAGCGTTCGTGTTGCTTGGCGCACTTTCTCTGATCTACAATGCAGTCCCGTGGTGGCTGATTGTCATGGGTTTGGTGGCTGGCGCTGGCTTCTATTGGGGGATGAACCCCGAAAAAATGAATGACAAAAAAAGCAGGTCTTTATGAAAATGCGATTCCTGAATCTTCTGTGTAGTTGCGCGCTGCTCCTGGCAGCCTGTGGCGGGGGGAGTGCCGGCGGTGTTGGCAGCAATTCCAAAGAGTTTGCCGAAGCCGACGCCCGCCGGGTCAATGTCTTCGCCCAGATCCGCGGGCAAGAGAGACCCCTGCCCCCCGGCCAGCCCACCCCATTGCGGGTGGGCGACAGCCTGCGGGTGGACGAAGGGGGCTACGCCATTCTGCGCTTCTCCGATCTGGTCACGGTGGAAATCCTGCGCCAGGGGGATTTGCAAATACGGGAACTCTCGCTGGATGAGCAATCACCCCTGGCGGCTTTTGGTCAGAGCGCAGGCACTTTTGCCAATGAACTCAAACCGGGAAAGGATGGGGTAGCCCACCGTCTGGAAATCCACTCCGACTTTGCCACCATCACCGCCACCGGAACGCGCTTTCTGGTGGTACGCGAGCTGGACACCCCCCTGGAATGGGTGTGGGCCCTGGACGCCACCGCCGACGATCTGCGCGTCACTGCCCAGGGTGTAACACGCAGCGTGCCCAGGGGCACAGCCTATTGGCTGGCCCCTATGGGCCCGCCCTCCCCGGCCATTGAGATTGCTCCGGCGCGGGTGGCGGAGTGGATGGACGGGCTGCGCGCCGGAGTCCCCCAGGGCGAAGTGGGGGATGCGCTCTGGTGGCCGGCGGATGCCCTGCTGCATACGGGGGATATGACAGGGGAGGTCGCCCCCGGCGCTACCCTGGCCCTGGGCGCGATCTCCCTCGCTCTGGCAGCCGAGGGCGCGGCTGGCCCGGCCCGCTATTCCCTGGCCGACTGCAACCGGGACGGCGTTCTGGACCTGGCGATGAGCAACGGCAAAATTGCCTTCGATCTGCGGGCTGTGTCGGGACGGGTGCGGGCGGTGGATGTGACGGTGACCGGGGACGCGCGGCTGTCGGCCACGGATTTGCAGGTCTTCAACCCGGCCAACGAAATGCTGGACTATACGGGAAGCGTTGTACAGCGCAGCAACGATGCCATTCTGAGCGTGCGTTCCCGCCCGGAGCAGGGCGAGCAGCCCTTCCACTTCGCAGAATTGTCCCTGGCCGAGGGCTGCTTTCTGGGGATCAGCCTGACCCCGCCCGAATCTGATGGGATTGCCAGCGCCGCCCGCCCTGCCATTCCAGAGCCAATCTGTACAGTCGCTGCCGCGGGGCTGAATCTGCGCCAGGGACCCAGCACTGCCTACACCCCACCCATCCGCCTGTTGCGCCGGGAAGATCAACTGATCCCCCTGGGCCGGACAGAAGACAACGGCTGGCTGCGGGTGCAGGTAAAAGACGACGGCAGCGAAGGCTGGGTCAGCGCCAATCCCCAATTCGTGGCCTGTGCGATCTCCCTGGCGGCCCTGCCTGTGGCCGACGCGCCGGCCAGACCGGCCACCCAATCGGAGAGACCCGTCACGCCCACCCTAGCCCCCCCGCCACAGACAACCCGGCGCTGGCAATCGCCCCAATTGTTGTCCCCACCCGACGCTGCCAGCTTTGCGGCTGGGACAGCCGTGGGTCTGTTCTGGTCCGCGCTGCCGGCCCAGAGCCTGGGGCGGGGGCCGGGGGTGGCCCGCCACTTGCCGGCCCCCGCCCCCGCGGAGGATGCACTCTTGCGGGATGACGAGTACTATCAGGTCACCATTCGTTTTGCCCCGTCCATCGATGTCGAATGGAAGGATATCCATCTGGTTAAGGAAAACAGTTTTGTGGTTCCCGCCTATCTGAACAGCCGGGAGATGACCTGGGATACCCGCTACATCTGGTCGGTGGCTGTGGTGCAGCGCCCGGCGCTGGGCGAAGTTCGTCTGCTCAGCCCAGCGAGTGAATCCCGGGTCTTCTACTGGCATCTGCCCGCTGAAGAGCTGCCCCCATCGCCACCGGATTCGCCTTTGCCAACAGCGACACCGACAGACACACCGCCGCCGCCTACGGCTACACCGACGCCTATACCACTGCCCAGTGCAACGCCAACCCGGCCGGCTGTGGCGACGGCAACGCCCACTGAAACAGCCCAGCGCCCGGCAACTGCCACGCCAACCGGTGTCACGCCGCCATAGGGGTAAGGAGTTCCCATGCAATTATCCAGGCTAGGCCTTTTGGTAAGCCTCTCTCTTTGGCTGGCAGCGTGCGGCGGAAGCTCTACACCCCCTCCACCAGCCTTTGCCCAGGCCAATGCGGACAGGACGAATGTGACAGTGACCCAGGCCGGGACCAGTCAACTCTTGCCCCCGCCCAATAGCGCCCGGTTGCAAACGGGCGACAGCCTGCAAGTAGACGAGGGCGGGCGGGCCCTGCTGCGCTTCTCCGACTTTCTGACGGTAGAAGTCTTGCGCCAGGGCGATTTGCAGGTGCGGGAGCTGGGCCTCTCGCAACAGTCCGCCCTGGCCGTCTTTGGACAGAGCGGTGGCGCCTTTGTCAACGAGCTGCAACCGGGCCCAGGCGGGGTGGACCGGCGGGTGACGGTGCAGAGCGATTTTGCGGTTATCACCGCCACGGGCACCCGTTTTATGGTGGTGAAGGAGGCCAACTCCCCCCTGGAATGGCTCTTTGGACTGGACGCCGGCGCGGATGATCTGACTGTGCAGGCCAAAAACGACCCCAACCGCAGCGCGTTGACAGCGAAACCGGTGAGCAGCGGCGTGGCCCGCTGGATTGCACCGGTGGGTGTGCCCAGCGCGGGGGTGAGCTACGACACCGCCGCGGTGGACAGATGGCTGGCCGCGGTGGAGCGGGGGGATCCCGTGCCAGAGGTGGGCGAGGTTCTCTGGCCCCACGCCGACGCCCGTATGGATACGGGGGTGATGAGCGCAACCCTGCAACCGGGGATGGCAATGGATATGGGCGGCGTCAGCATCTCGGCGGAGGGGGAGAGCGCCTTTGGCCGGGCCAGATATACGCCGATGGATTGCAACGGCGACGGCATCGACGATCTCTCCGTGCAGAATGGCGTCATCCGGCTGGACTTTCGCAATCTGCTCAGCCGGGTGCGCGGGCTGGATGTGACGCTGATGGCTGGAAAGACCGCGGCCAGCGGTTCGGTGGCTGTCCTCGACCCGGCGGTGGAGATGATCCGCCGGGTGGGTTTCGAGATTGTCCCCGGCCAGGGCGAGATCGTCTCCCTGCGTTCCCAGCAGCCCTACCACTACGCAGAGATCGCCATCGCCAATGGCTGTTTTCTCGGCTTCAGCCTGACACCCCCTGGCCCGGAAAGTGACCGCAGCCGTCCCGTGGCCGCGGTGGACGCCTGGCCGCCCAAACCGACGGCGTCTGCGCCGGCCCCAACGGCTACAGCGATCCCGCCCACGCCCGTTCCCCCCACACCGGCAGCCACGCCCTATACGCCCAGCCCCGCCGGGGTGAAGATCGATGGGGAAGCCGACGATTGGGTGGCGGTGAACCGGCAGAGCCGCAGCCAGTGGATAGCCTTTGACACGATTGTCTACGACCAGCAGTGCAGCAAGCGGTATCCCTACACAACCACAACAGAGACAGACCTGGCGGCCCGGGTCATCTTCACCCACGACGACGCCTATCTCTACGTGGCTTTTGTGGTGGAGGACGACGGCTTTGTGGGCTACACAGGCCAGGATTTGCGCTTCTTTCTGTCCGATGCGCCCCAACTGCTGCTGGATTTGGACCTGGACGGGGACGCCAACACCGCCCGTGTCAACGGCGACGACAAACAGATCGACTTTCGGGTGGGGGTGGAGAAGCCGGGCGACAGCCCGGTCATGGCCTTCTGGGATTTGGGGCCGGGTCGGGCACTCGCCCGCCTGTTGGATGCACCGGTAGCCGCGATGGTCACGGAAAACGGCTACTTTCTGGAGGCCGCCATCCCCTGGGAGGTGTTGGGGATAGAGCCAAGCGCGGGGCTGCGTCTGGGCGTGGCTGCCAGCGTCAGCGACAACGACACGCCGGGCACGAATATACAGGAATGTATGATTTCCGCCGCGCCGGCGCGGGATTGGGAAGACCCCACGACTTGGGGCGTTCTAACTCTGGAGTAAGTATGGCTAAGAAATTTCCTGAAAGCGGCGGTCCTGAGTACTCCTGGTGGCAGCAGATCGCGGCACGCTTCACAGAGGGGGTGCCTTCCTGGGTATGGATTGCCGGCGCGGTCATTATTTCCACGGCAGCGGTGTGGACGGTCAGTCAGATGGTTGGACCGACACAGACACCGGAGACAGCGGCTGTCACCGACACACCCACCCCAGCCACCGCAACGCCCCCAACCCCAACCCCAACCCCTGACAGCGGCCCTCCCCCCTTTGCCCTGGCCCAGGCCACAAGCGACAGGGTATGGGTGGCGACAGGAAGCGGAACACCCACACCCTTGCCCGCGCCCGAAAGCAGGCAGATCGGGGTAGGCAGTCGGGTGACAGTCGATGAAAGGGGTCAGGCCATTCTGCGTTTCACCGATTTCTTGGAGGTGGAGGTGCTGCGTGAGGCTGACTTGGAGGTACAAGAGTTGGACATCTCGGCTCGCTCTGCCCTGGCTATCTTCGGTCAAAGCGGCGGCGCGGCTGTCAATAATCTGCTCCCGGCTGCCACCCGGCTGGCACACCGGGTAAAAGTCAATACGGATTTTGCCCTCATCACCGCCACGGGCACAAAGTGGCTGGTGGCGAAGGAGCGCAACACCCCCCTGGAATGGGTAGTGGCTCTGGAAGCGGGCGCAGACGATCTGACCGTCGAGGCGGACGGGGTGATCAAAAATGCGCCCACAGGCATCGCCTTTTGGGTAGCCCCCTTTGGCGGGCCGAGTATCCCTGTCCACTACCTGTCCGTAGACCCCTGGCTGGAGAGTGTACGGGCTGGGGCTGTTCGGCGGGAAATCGGGGATGCGCTCTGGCCCCACGCCGACGTGATTACCGACACCCGCTCCTTCCGCACCTATACCGAAACGGTTGCCAGCAGCGGCCAGAATCCCCCGGTGATAGTGTTGGACGATGTGCTGATCGAACTTCACCCGGCACACCCGAAGGCCCCCTACGAGCTGCGGGACTGCAACGGCGACGGTATCCACGACGTTTATATGGAGCACGGCTGGCTGCGTTTCGATTTTCGGGGGATGCACGAACGGGTGCGGGCGCTGGATGCCCAGGTGATGGTGACGGACCGGACTGCTTACTTTCTGGCAGGCTACAACCCGGCCAATGAACGTCTGGCGTTGGATTGGGTCGATATCGACAGCCAATTGCTCAGCCTGCGTTCGGACATCCGCCTGCAGGCCACGGACCAGAAGCATCAGCCCTTCCACTATGCAGAACTGCGCCTGGACTACGCCTGTTTTCTGGGCTTCAGCCTGACCCCGCCCAACCCGGACGATTCCCCCGGCCCACCCCGCTGGCCGGTCCCTTCCCTAACGCCGACAGCCACAGTTTCGGCCACAGCCACGCCAACAGCTACGGTAACACCTGATGATCGGGTGAAACCGGCGGGGGTTACGGAAACTGTGACAGTTACAGCCACGCCTACCGGCTCGGTCACGGCCACGCCGACAGCGATACCGACTGGCTCGGTTACTGTAACACCGACCGCCACGCCCTCCCCGACGTACACGCCCACACCTATTCCCACCTGCGTTCCCCGTCAACCCACGGGCTGGGTGGCCTATGTGGTAACGTCGGGAGAGACGGCGCAGGATATTGCCACAGAACGGGGCGTCCCCCTGCCACAATTGATCGAAGTCAACTGTTTGCGCCCTCCCGATTATATCATTCGGACAGGCCAGGAACTTTGGGTACCCCCGTGGCTACGGACCCCCGAACCGGCCTGCGCCAGCGAGGCTGAGATCAAACTGGGGGTGCGTAAAGTCAGCGACGATCAGGTGGTCATCTCCTGGACGTCCAACTGTTTTGTCTCCGGCACAGTGGCCCGGGCCGATGGCTTTGCCACCACACCCCTGACGCTGATTGTCGGGCAAAACGGCTCCAAACAGATCGGCCTGGGCCGTTCGTGCCGGGTCGGTGAGACATTTATCATCTTTGAGTTGTGGTATGCGGCCGGACAGAAACGAACCGTCACAATGCAACTGGAGTGTTGAGAATGGACCAGACAACCCTGAATCTGCTTCTGGACGAGGCCCAGCGCGGGCGGCTGACCCTTTTTATTGGTGCTGATTTGAACGCCGAAGCCACGGGCCTGCCCAGTCAGGACGAAGTGGCGCGATTGATGGCCGCGCGTTTGGGCCAGGCCGTGCCCGACAATGAGCCATTGGCCCTTTCGTCGGTCATCCAACG
>JAHDWH010000229.1 GCA_023384455.1 Caldilineaceae bacterium
AATCCGTGTGAATCCGTTCTTTCCGTGTCCATCCGTGTTCTATTTTCAGAACAGCTGTAGCACAAACTACCCCATCTCTTTGGCCGGGCAGGGGACACAGTGTGTGTAACACAAACAGGCTTGCGCGTTTGTCCACTTCTGGCGTAGACTGTGGGGTATGTGGCTCTGGACGCGTGGTGAACATTCACTTCTTCGGGCATCTCTCAAGCGGGGACGTTGGGGGGCGTATGCGCGCTTTATCTATGTGCTGCTTCTGGCAACTGTCTTTCCCTTTATCTGTTGGGGACAGGGCGGACAGGCCGACCACCCCCACCCTCGGTCCCATTTTGTCTTTATTGCACCACCCGAATTTCAACCGTTTGTCATTCAATCGAATGCTGGCTATGCGCCGCATAGCCAGCACGTGGCTTCCGCATCCGCCACCCCCCCGCTCGAAGATATTACCGGCCAATCCACACCCACCACTCTGGCTATCTTTACGCTTTCACTTGTTTTTGCTCTCTCGCTCTGGCTTATTTTCCGACCCGTCAGTCAGAAACATCTGTTTACCCTCGCCCTGGGAACCGCGCAGCAAGCACCTGTTCCCCTGGGCCCTCCACCGCGATCTGTATAAGCTCCGCTCCAGTCGGATAGTATCCCTCCAAAATCAGATTGCGAAAGGTGATCCAGTGCAAAGGCAATGGTCTGACGCGTATGGCAACGGGTATGCTGCCCGTCTTTCCTTCTTTCTTCTGCTGCTATTTCTTCTCGCCGGGTGCGCAGCACCGCCGATCCAAAGCGCGCCTACGGGCGACGCGTTACGAATCGAGAACCCCGTCGCCCGCCCAGCGCCCGCGGGACAAAATAGCGCAGCCTATTTTACAATCATCAACCCCAGCCCAGAGGGCGACCACCTGCTCTCTGCGGCGAGCGGGGTTGCTATGTTTACCGAGCTGCACGAGACATACAGCGAGAATGGCGTGATGCGTATGCGCCATCACGCCGACGGTGTGCCTGTGCCTGCTCTCGCATCCCTGGCCTTTGCGCCGGGGGGCAATCATGTGATGCTGATGAAGCTGCGCCAGGAACTGACCCCAGGCCAGACTTTCACACTGACCCTGACTTTTTCAGACGCGGGCGAAATAGAAGTGACCGTCCCGGTACGTGACCAACAATGAACTTTCGATAAGGAGAATTCTCTGTGAAACATACAACCCTTGTGGTTGCCGCCCTGCTGCTCCTGGCTGCCCTGGCCCTCGCGCCGGATGGCCCGGCGCTCTTTGCGGCCCAATCTGCCCAGCACGCCCACGCCACACCCACCCCCGCCGCGCAACCCGAGCCTGCGGTCACAGCAGCGGCCACGGCACCCCGGGCAATAGACCCAGAGCCATCCCTGGCTGATCTGATGGCCCGTATCGAGAGTCTGGAAGCTACTGTGGCCGAACTCTACGCCGTCCACGAGTCTGCCCACGCCGCCACCTACGATGAGGTGAACGCTGTCAACGTCGCCATCTATCTGCTGGATTCCGCGGGTCTGCACGAACTGGAGACCCGGCTGGTCAACGAGAGCAAAATCCTGGCCGGGGACGGCGGACAGGTGGGGCGGACAGGCCGTCTTCTTGCGACCGTTGCCTGGCCGGCAGAACTGGCTGGGGAAGCTATTTCCCTGCAGGAAAAACTGGCTGCCCTGGCCGCAGCCCTGGCCGATGACGATCTGGCAACCGTAAAACCCCTCTCCACGGATACGCATGTGGCCTATCATCTCTTTTCCCACAACGCGCAGATGTGGCTGGCCCAGGCAGTGGAGGGCGCAATGGCCGACGGGCCTGGGCAGACCAACCGGGTGAACACCGCGCTCTATCTGTTGGACGGGGTGGACCTGCACGGGCTGCACGCACGGCTGAGTGAGAAAAAAGAGATTCTGCCCGGTGACAGCGGGCCAGTGCTTCAGGTTGCCCGTCTGCTCTCTACGGTAGACTGGCCGCAGGATTTGGCCGACAAAGCAGCTACACTTCACGAGACACTTTCCGCGCTGGCCGATGCGCTGGCCGATGACGATCTGAAGACGGCCACCCCCCTGGCCGAGAAAGCCCACGACGCCCAGCACGAATTTTCCCATCTGGGCCAGGACTGGTTGGCCGAGGGCGCAATGGACGGTCATCACGACGGGGTGGAACCGCACGACGAAAAGCCGACTGAACACTCCCACGGCGGATAGTGAAAAGGGATTGGGGATTGGAGCGCTCCAATCCCCAATCCGATTTTTATGAGAGGAAATTTTATGCGTACGTTTCTGCGCATTGCGCTGCTGACACTGCTGCTGCTTCTGACTGGCCTGCCCCTGGCCGCCAAAGTTCTATCCCACGCCGACTATGCCCGCTCGCAGCCAGCCGCGGACGAAGTGCTGGCCGCGCCGCCGGAACAGGTACAGGTCTGGTTTACCCAGGAACTCTTCCGGCGGGAAGGGGAAAACTGGCTGCGGGTGACCGGGCCGAATGGGGCCCGGGTGGATGGGGATGATGCAGCCGTGGACGACGACGACCGTACCCTGCTGGCCGTCAGCCTCTCCCCTGGGCTGCCCGACGGCGCTTACCGGGTGGAATGGCGGGCCCTCTCTGCGGATGACGGCCACCCCAAAGAGGGTGAATTCGCCTTCCAGATAGCCGCCAATCCTGCGCCCCCTCAATCTGCGCCTCCTCAATCTGCGCCCACTCAATCTGCGCCCACTCAATCTGCGCCCACCAGCACGCCCACCCCCCAGCCAACCGTCGCCCCTGCCTCCCCCACTGCGCCCTCCGCCCCATCCAGCGAGGGCGGTCTGCCCTGTCTGGGTGCTGCGCCTTTGGCGCTGTTGGCAGTGGGCAGCGTGCTGGCCCGCAAGCGCAGGAGCCACTAAGCGATGTCTATGCCTTTTCATCTCCTTCGGCTTTCTGCCCGGCCGCGCTGGCTGCTTCTGCTTCTGGCCCTTTTGCTTTTGGCCGCGACGATCCAACCCAACGCCCTGGCCCACGCCCTGCTGGTGCGCTCCCAGCCCGCGGCCAATGCAGAACTGACCGCAGCACCCCCGTCTGTGGAGATGTGGTTTAGCGAACCCTTGGAGAGCCGCTTCAGCCACGCCCGGCTGATCGACTCTGCGGGGGAAGATGTGCAGAGCGCTGGCCCCTCTGTCGTAGACCCTCCCGATCCGACTCACCTGAGCCTGCCCCTGGCCGGGCTGGATCCGGGCATCTACACAGTCATTTGGACCACCCTTTCCACTGTGGACGGCCACGAGTGGGTCGGTTCTTTCCCCCTCACACTGCTCAACCCGGACGGCAGCCGACCCACCGGGGGGACTGCTGCCGTCGCCACCGGGGAGACAGGCGAAATCCCCCCGCCGCTGAAAGGTATGGCCCGCTGGCTTTCTCTGCTGGGCACTATCCTTTTGGCAGGCGGTATGCTCTTTCGCAAAATAGTGGCCGGCCCTGTATTGGCCCGCCAACCCCTGCCCGCGCTGGCCGGTCATCTGACGCGTGCCTGGCGTCTGCTGGGGGTTGTCGGTCTGATTGGGGTGTTGGTGGGCGGATGGCTGCAAATTGGTGTGCAGGTGGCGGCGCTTGGGGCCGTGGAGCGCCTCTTCGATCTCCTCGTCTCCACCCAACCGGGCAGACTGGTGCTGGTGCGCCAATTGCTTCTGCTGCCGGTTGTGGCTCTGCTGGTGGCGACAGAAAGGCCCGCAGAGATGGCCCCGCGCCGCGGCGTGGCTGGCCGGGTGGTAACTGCTCAGCCACCCCAGCCTACCCCTCCCCATTCCAGGCAGGGAAGTGGAGCGACTCCTCCCCCACTGTGGGGGAGGTTGGGTGGGGGTGAGCAGTTACGCCGGCTGGGGGTGGCCGGCGAGTATGCCATCGGGCTGGTGATGCTCCTCACCTTCTCTCTGGCCAGCCACGCCGCGGCTGTGCCGGGCCGGGGCTGGGCGGTCTTGGGAGACTTTATCCACCTGCTGGCCGCGGCCGCCTGGATGGGTGGGCTGCTTCTGCTCGGCCTCCTCTTTTGGCAGACCCGCACAGATGCCGATGCCGATGAACAGCGGGGATTGGGTCAGATCGTGCGTCGTTTTTCCCTGCTGGCCGCGGGCGCGGTCTTTGTGTTGACAGTCACAGGGCTGTTCAGCAGCGCTGTCCAACTTCCCTCCCTGGCTTCCCTGTGGACAACTGCTTACGGCCTGCTTCTGCTGGGCAAGTTGGCGCTGGTGGCCCTGGCCCTGGGCCTTGCCTTTTTTAATAATCGGGCGGCTCATCGCGCCAATGAAAGTCCGTCGTTCTGGCTGCCTCGCCGGGTCGGGATCGAAGCGCTGGTCAGTGTAGGGCTGCTGTTGGTTGTGGCCCTGCTGGTACAGACACCACCCCCGCCCCGCCCCCAACCCGCGGTCGCGCCGGCCCTGCCCTTTAACGACATTCAACTGGCGGGCGATCTGCTCATCCATTTGCAGATCACCCCTAACCAGCCGGGGAGCAACCGCTTCTGGACCCATCTCTACCACCCGGACACTTCACCTATCGGCGAGGTGCAACTGGTGCGCCTCTTCTTTGCGCCCAAACGGGCCGAGCTGGGCCAGGCGCGCACAGATCTGCCCCCAGAGGGCAACGACATTTACGTGGACGAGGGCGCGTGGATGGGTCAATCCGGTGAATGGGATGTGACCGTCTATGTGCGGCGACGGGGAATGGACGACGCTACCGCCCAGTTTGCCGTGACGCTGCCGCCGCCCCGGGGGGTTGTCGCTTTGGGGATGCCCTGGCAGAACCCAGCCGCGGCCCTCCCTCTCTCTGTGTTGGGGGGCGGTCTGTTGCTGGCGCTGGGAACGATCCCCTTTCTCTGGTGGCGGCCCATTCGACGGCGGGGGCGGAAGATGCAGCCACTTTTCAGCGGTTTGGGGCTGGCCTGTCTCTTTGTCGGGCTACTCTTGACTGTGCGGGGCGCGGCCACCAGCCAGGCAGATCAGGCAGAGGGACTGACCAGTGCCGTTCCTGTGGACTGGGCAGCCACACCGGAAGTGGCAACCATCTCCATTCTGCCCTCGCCCACTGTCTCCCTCCTGCCCACGCCGGTTTCGCCTCTGGCCCGCCCCGACCATACGCTTACGCCTGCCCCGCCCACGCCGACCATCGCGCCTACGCCGACGCCCACTCCAGATGCTATCTTTTTGGCCGGGGCCGAGATTTTCCAGACCCATTGCGTGCAATGTCACGGCCCCCACGGGATGGGGGATGGCCCTTCGGCCACGGCCCTGCCCGTGCAGCCCGCCATCCTCCCCTTCCACGTGCCCCTGCACCGGGACGAGGACGTCTACGTTTTCATCAGCGAGGGCTTCCCCAATCTGGGAATGCCTCCCTTCAAAGAGACGCTGAGCCAGGAAGAGATTTTGCAGGTACTGCGCTATCTGCGGGTGCGCTTTGGGGGGGTGGCTCCGTAGAATCGTTTCTCTGACGTACCTGCGCACCCCCTCCCAACCTCCCCCAGCTTGGGGGAGGAGTCGCTCCAGTTTCCTCCCTGAAATGGGGAGGGGCGGGGTGGCTGAGCAGTGAAAATGTGAGTATCCAGCTTTTGTTCAACCGACAGCGAGAGGACTGTGTATATGGAGACCCCCCCTACCCCTTTCCGTGTGGTTCTGGCCGGCTGTGGCGGCATCACCCGGGCCTGGCTGAACCACGCGGCCACCCGCTCCGACCTGGACTTTGTGGGTCTGGTCGATCTGTTGCCGGAAAACGCGGCCAAAATTCGGGAACAGTTTGGGTTGAGCAGTGCCCGCATCGGCACAGATTTGGCCGAGATGATTGAGACGACCGGCGCTGATCTGGTCTTTGACTGCACCATCCCCGCCGCACACAAAAGCGTTGTGCTCACGGCCCTGGCCCAGGGCTGCCACGTTCTGGGCGAGAAACCCCTGGCCGAGTCCATCGCCGACGCGCGGGAGATGCTGGCCGCGGCCCAGGCCAGCGGCAAGACCTACGCCGTCATCCAGAACCGGCGCTATCTGGACAATATCGTGCGCTTTCGGGAGGTGGTCCGGGCCGGGCAGGTCGGGCCGCTGACTACCCTCAACGCCGATTTCTATTTGGCGCCCCACTTCGGCGGTTTCCGGGATGAGATGGAGCACGTCCTGCTGATCGATATGGCGATCCACTCCTTCGACCAGGCCCGCTACATTGCCGACGCGGACCCGGTGAGCGTCTATTGCCACGAGTGGAACCCGGCTGGCTCCTGGTATGCCCACGGCGCGTCGGCCCAGTGTATCTTTGAGATGACGAACGGGCTGGTCTTCAACTACCGGGGGAGCTGGTGCGCCGAGGGGTTGCAGACGGCCTGGGCCTGCGACTGGCGGGCCATCGGCCAGAAGGGGACGGCGCGCTGGGACGGGGAGGACGAGATTCAGGTGGCGGCGCTGATGGGCAGCGAAGGCTTTTTTCGCGAGACCGGGCGGCTCGACCCACCGGCCATCCCAGCCCTGGAATTCACCAGCCACGCCGGGGTAATCAACGAATTTGTCGAATCGCTAAAAAGCGGTACACTGCCCCAGACCGTCTGCACCGACAACATCAAAAGCCTGGCAATGGTCCACGCCGCCATCGCCAGCGCCGGGAGCGGGCGCAAAGTAGCGGTCGAGTGGTGAGGTGCGAATTGCGAGTTGCGGGGGGCGCTGCTGTATCTACTTTTGCATCCGTGCCCATCCGTATTTATCAGTGTTCATCCGCGGCTATTTCCCCAACAGAAAGTGATGTGCAATGACCGAAGAAACGAAAACGCTGGACCGGGTGCTGGTAATCGCCGCCCACCCGGACGACCCGGAGTTCGGCGCTGGCGGCACGATTGCCAAATGGGCCGCCGCGGGCAAAGATGTCCGCTATCTGCTCCTGACCAGTGGCGACAAAGGCAGCAAAGATCGCAGCCTGCGCCCGGAGCAGTTGGCGGCCAGACGGGAGGCCGAGCAGCGGGCCGCGGCTGCCGAGATAGGCGTGCAGGAGGTCATCTTCCTGCGCCACCCGGACGGTCTGCTGGAGAACAGTCTGGGCCTGCGCCGGGAGTTGGCCGGTTATATCCGTAAGCTGAAGCCCCATATCGTCGCCGCCATCGACCCCTGGCGGCATTACCAACTCCACCCGGACCACCGGGCCGCGGGCATCGCCGCCATCGACGCAGTCTGGTCGGCCCGGGAGTGGAATATCTTCCCGGAGCAACTGAACGGCGACGAAGACCCCTGGCGGGTTTCGGAGCTTTATCTGTTTTGGACCGACAACGCCGACCATTACGAAGACGTGACCGATTTTGTCGATGCCCGCGTCGCCTCCCTGGCCTGCCACGTCAGCCAGGTGGGGGAGGACCGGGAAAAGCTGGCCCAGCGCATCCGCGAGCGCACGGCCAAGACCGGTGAGGAGGCGGGTATGGCCCACGCCGAGAGTTTTAAGCTGATCAAATTTTAGCAGATCAACCGAATTTCGCGGGTTAACCCGCTGGGTTTCGATACGGCGGGAAACAGCACCCGCCTACCCTTCGATGAACTCAGGACACCGCTCAACCGGCGCTAATCTGAGCGGCTCATCTGTCACCCATTCACTTGTCATCTCCCACCCCGAAAGGAAGTCTGAAATGTCGGATATCGTCCGCTGGGGACTCATCTCCACCGCCAATATTAATAATGCGCTCATCGGCCCCATCAAAGCCGCAGGGCGCAGCCAACTGGTCGGCGTTGCCAGCCGGGATCAGGCCAAAGCCGAAGCCTACGCCGCAGAGAAGGGCATCCCCAAAGCCTACGGCAGCTACGAGGCGATGCTGGCCGACCCCGACATCGACGCCGTGTACATCTCCCTGCCCAACTCCCTGCACTGCGAATGGGCCGTGAAGGCGGCCAACGCCGGCAAGCACGTCCTCTGCGAGAAGCCGCTGGTCGTCTCGATGGATGAGTTTGAACAGGTGGAGGCCGCCGCGCTGGCTAACGGCGTCACCCTCTTTGAGGCATTTATGTATCTGCATCACCCCCAAACCCTGGCCGCGCAGAAGCTGATCGCCGACGGTCGCCTGGGCACTGTGCAGCTGGTCCAGGCCTGGTTCAACTTCTACCTCTCGCCGGAGCGGGCCACGAATATCCGCCTGCGGCCCGATGTGACCGGTGGCTGTCTGTGGGATGTGGGCGTCTATCCCAACAGCCTGGCGGTGGTGATGGCCCACCCGGCCCAACCCCGCACGATCTTTTCCAGCCAAATTGTGGGGGAAACCGGTGTGGATGTGGCGATCCGGGGTCAGTTTGTCTTTGAGGGTGGCGCGGTCGGGCAGGTCTCGTCCAGCTTCCGCACCCCTTTCCGGGAGGGAGCGTATGTGGTGGGCGACGAGGCCACTCTGCACATCCCGGAGCCGTGGAAGCCGGGGCTGAAGGGTGTGGAGAGTGTGATGACCCTCACCCACCGGGACGGCTCCACCGCGCAGATCGTCACCCCCGCGGTGGACCCCTACCTGTGCGAAGTGGAGGCGATGGAGGCTTGCGTTCTGGACGGGGCCGATCCGGTCGTCCCCCTCAGCCGCAGCCGTCTTTTCCTGCAATGCGTTCTGGCCCAATACGAGTCCGCCCGCACGGGGCAGGCGGTCAATCTGTAAACGAAACCCCCTCTTTCTCTGCGTCTCTGGGAGAGTACTTTTGCAAAAAAATCTTCCGCAGAGGCGCAGAGAAAACGAATGGATGCTGACGAAGAGAGGAACGCAGAGTACGCCGAGGACGCAAATGGAATCTGTGATCCTGCGGGTCTGGGATGGGATGTGGCACGTCTTCCAGTCGATGGCCGCCCGAATCCCCGAAGCCCGGCGCCCGGTGGACCAAGTGGGGGCGTGGGTGCAGTCCCGGCCGGTGGTGGCGGAGATGGGAGAAGGGATGATGAGATGAGGGGGTGAGGCGTCTGCTCGTTCCCGTCGCTCAGCGTGGGAACGGCGGCTGGACGCTCTGCGTTTCCGGACCGCGTCTGGGCGGACGCCTTCCTGGAAGGTGGTGTCAGAGAATTTTGTGTACAAAGAGCGCATTCTTCGGCTCGGCCACGGACCGGAAGAGATACTCCATCACCGAGCGGGCGCCGCTGGCAAAGCCCACTGTCATCCCCGCCTGACAGGAGAAACGCTGGATTTTGCTGAATGTCATATCCAGTTTGAACTGTAGGGTGTATTGGCCCGGCTCGATTAAAAAGCGGATGCTTCCTCCCATCGGCAAACTGCCGATCACCTGGCCGTCCAGGATCACATCCATCTTGCGTGTCACTCCAACCGACGCGCCCACCCGCTGCACCACCAGCCGGGATTTGGTCGGCACAGGCACGAGCCTGGTGTCAGGCTTTCTTGTGTCGTACTTGCGCCGCTGCTCTGGATCGCTCAGCACCCCGTAGGCCACGTTGAGCAGGGGCATCCGCTCTTTGGCCTCCTCCGACGGGTTTACGTCCGGGTGATATTGCAGCGCCAACTTGCGAAAGGCGGTTGTGATCTCTTTGGGGGTTGCGTCTGGCGACACGCCCAGGAGGGTGTAATAGTCTTCTGCCAATCTGCTCTCCAATTGCCGCGCTGAGCCGATATTCCCGAATGATGGGTGAGAAGAAGAAGACCCCCACCCCAATCACCCCCGCGGCCACGCTGAGGGTCTCCACTCCCGTTTCGTAGCTGCTCACCCCCACCCAACCTCCCCCACTGTGGGGGAGGAGTCGATTCTATTTTATCCTTTTTCTCACTTTTTCGCGACTTTTGATACACCCACTACGCCTGCCCTGAAAATAGCCATTCGTACGTCGGACTGTTAGTCCGACCAGCGACGTTGCAGGCCCGTCGGACTGACAGTCCGACCTACATTTTTATCCTCCGTGGCGCAATCCGTCGTATGAAGAACTATCCTGCCCTGAAAATAGCCATTCGTACGTCGGACTGTTAGTCCGACCAGCGACGTT
>JAHDWH010000230.1 GCA_023384455.1 Caldilineaceae bacterium
CGGACTAACAGTCCGACGTACCGATTAACACCAGCGGCACAACCACTTCCTCGATACACACCCCGCCGTGGCTGACCACCACTTCACCCTCCGCTGCAAAAGCCTTGCGGCCTGCGGCCATCAACACCCAGGCGAATTCAGGCAACAGGCTATCGCCGTGCCAGAGAACCGTCTCAGGATAGCCGCTCTGCACAGAACGGGCAAATTGCTCGCTCTCATACAGTCTGGCCCGTCGGCTGCGGCTGCGCACGGTCACCCCTTCCTGGGGTTGACCTACGCCGACAGCCTGTACGTGGCCGTGATCACTGGTCAGCGCGATTGTATAGCCAGCCGAAAGCAGATGATCGATCAGCCCTTCCAACCACTCGGCCCCCTGACGCTGATCGTCCTGGTTATGCAGCCAAAGCGCCACCGATGCGTGTACATCCGCCACGCCCTGGGTTGCGCCGTGTACCATCTGGTCGATAATCGGCGTCACCAGACAGAGCGCCTGCACCCGGCGGCTGTCCACCGCCGGCGGATAGAAAGTATCAGAACGGGTAGAGAGCAATTCATATTCGGCAGCGCTGGCAGGCAACCCCGCACCTTCCCAAAATCGCTGCCAGCCTTGCTTCTCTCGGCCATTGTGGGTCAGGCTTTCGCTGAAATGGGCCGGACGCTGGCCGCTGATCAGCGCCTGGCGGGAAATAGCCGTAATTGTGGGAATCTGGGCCAGGACCAACTGCTCGTCCATCTGCCAGTCTGGGTGACGCTGACTCCACACAGCGCGGATCTGCTGCCAGACAGCCAGACTCAGCCCATCCAACACAAGCAGCGCCACCCGTAGCCGCTCCGGGCGCAGCGAGTCCAAATAACCGGGGATGTGGAAGAGGTGATGGGGCGTGGGCAGGCGGCGACCCGCCAGAGACGTGTATTGGCTGCCCAGCCACCCGGCAAAGGCGCTGTCCAGCCGGGCCTGGGTCTCTGCGTGTGTCTGACGCATCGCCGTTTCCAACGAGGCTCCCGCCTGATAGAGATGTAACGAAAGCTGCGCCCAGCGCCGGGCCACTGTCTGCCACGCCTCCCAGCGCAGCTCGCCCCCATCCAGCGCGGCTTGCACAGCGGCCACCCCCTCGGCAAAGAGCCGACGACGCACACCCGCTTCGTCCTGGGCCAAAGCGGGCAATGACCAGCCGGGCAGGGACGCGGTGGATGCCACCTGTACCGGTTCCAGCGTGCCCGAGCGCAGCAGCCGGGGCAGGCTGTCCTGCAGGGCCGCATCCCCAGCGAAGGAGAGCGCGCCGGTGCTGTATGCCTCATTGCCCTCCCCCACCCGTTGCTCCACCCACTCGGACCAGGCCAAGCGCACAAATTCCCGGTAGCGCTGCCGGTCTGCCAGCAGATCGGCCAGGGGCCAATCGGCAACGACAGGGCGATTTTGAAGTTCGTGCAGCAACGCCTGGCGCAGAAGCGCAGGCAGTGGGTCCGAGCGGCTGTGATAGTCATCCAGCCAGAGCAGCAGACGGGCAGGTGAACCCAGCGCGTCGGCGGTTGCGCCAAAGGCTTTTTCCAGCAGCCAGGCGACTGTGGCGCTGGCGGAGAGAGGCGTTGCCGGCGGATGTTGTGCGTAGACATCCCCCAGCCGCGCCCGCTGGGCCGGGGAGAGTTGGCGGATGGTGGGGTAGTCCAGCAGAGGAAAGAAGGTGTGCAGGGCCAGTTCGAGGTGCTGGCCCTGCTGCCAGAGATCGTAGGGGAGAGCGTTCAGCGGGCCCCCGGTGATGACAATCAGCGGTTGTTCGACCGTTACCGGTTGGGCGCGTTGCCAAGCTGCACGCAGGGCGATGGGGTCGGCTTCGTGGAGCAGACGGAAGCCGCGGGCGGCCAAGTCCGCGGTGAGGGACTCATCAGCTAGGACATTATCAGGGTCACTGACAAGGATGAATTGATACGTCTTTATGGACAAAAACACTTCGGCTAGTGTCACTATCTCTACGACCTTCTATCCCCATACATTCGCGTTACGCCCATAGTGACTGGGAGGTTCGGGAATATTCACGACTCGTTGATCTGGCGGAACATAAGCAACACCACACTCTGGACAACTACAGTTCCAAATGTTATCTGGCGCTACTTTATGAAATGATTGTTTGCCCAACTTTATCAAGAGATGCTCTTTAGGCCCACAATTCGATTTTACCCAGAAGACATGTCCATTTTCACATTGGAAATTAACCCCTAGTTTCCCCTCCTTTGATTGGGGCTGCAACGGAGATCCACATGTCCAACAGATGTCATACCATCCGGCGTGATACATGAGAAAACAGCGCAGAAGAATCTCCAGGTTTGTTAGCTGCGTAGGAGTTGCATAGACAGCACCATATCGATGGGCTGGAAACAATGATTGCTTCGCAGATGCTTCACGATGAGGATGCGGCTCGAAAACACGTTCCCCAAAATAGGTATACGATTTATCCGGGTCAGAGTGGACAATAAAGGCGGCATCAGTATCCAGACCATCGAGATACTTCTGCTTGGCAGTACCCAATACATCGGCGTCAAACTGAGTGTCTACACCGAACTGCCTCAAGTCATTGCTGAATCCACGTTGGTGTGCATAGCGTCGATACTTGGCATCGATGATAAACCGTTTCGTAACTCCCGCATGGGTGGTTTCCAGCACAATATCCGGCCGCAAGTTTTTGTCATCGCCTGACACATAACACGGTAGACTGGCGCAGACTTGCGGCAGATAGCAACGCTTACCTGGTTCACAGGCTGGATATGGCAGCGTCTGTTCGTAAGAGAGTCGTATCTGATATGTGCTTTCCCTTCCTTGCACTGCCAATTCCAGCGTTACGGGCGCTCCTTCTCGAATTGCCAATAGATCGCCATTCAAGTGCAACCAATAGAAGGGGCTTGGGCTGGTCCGCCGAAATCCAAACCGTTCCTGGAGCATAGCGTAGATCTCAACAAACAGCCAGATCTGGTAGAGTTCTGCGCTGGGGCGCACGGCCCGCTCTTCCAATCCTCGTCGAGTTTTGTCCAATTGCACCTGACGTGCCACGTCACCTACAAGATCGCGAAAGGCACGATAGACAGTGGAGTAGCCTGGGGAGCGCAAAAGCCAGAGGGAAGGTTGATGAACAGTCCGGGGTTTGATGTGGTGTAATGGATGGCTCTTTTTCCGTTGTGTAGCCCAGGTTTTTGCGGCACTCAATTCCTGGCACAACTCCTTTATTTTCTGGACGGCAGCCTTTGCAGAATTGACTCCCCTCTCCCATACTTTTATCGCGTCCCTCTCGTCCTTTGGTGGTTTCTGCCGTTTGACGCCCAGACGATCAGCAAATTCCTTAAGCTCATGCTCCGCTTCATCGATTCGAAAAAGGAAATGAGTCAAGACGTAGCTTAGAAATTGATTTTCGGGACAATCAAAACTTTCCACCTTCACCGGGAGATTGACCGATGTATGTCCAGGTCGTTCTGATACCCGCTGCGTCAGCAATGGCGAACGCGAGGCGAGCGGACCATCAACGGCAGCACGACGGGTATCCGATCTCATTGCCCGCGCCGGGACTGCCTCGATGTGATGCCAGGCAGAATAACAAACCCTGTAGAAATCCAGCAAAGCCAACGCATTGCGCACACTCGGCGTGTGCAGCCATTGCCCGGAATCGCTCAGATGGGAAGGGAGAAAGCCAGCAATCGGCGACGAAACAGCGCCATTGTCTGTCGCCGCAAGCTGACCGATTCGATCAAGCAGAGCGTCGTATTGTTCTTCGTGCAGACTTGCCGCGGCTATGTAGAGACGTGGCTGCAAGGCTCGGTACAATCCCCCCACCTGCTTATACAGTTCCAGATACCCAGAAGTACGCCTACCTCGCCGCAGATTCTCCCATCTCTTGCCTGCTGGCGTAGGCCAGACATAACCTCCTACATCTTCCCGGTAGGTAAGTGGAAGATATTTGTCACCCCACCACACGAAAATCTCCATTGGCTCATGTGGGCGAACAAACCAATCGTCATACTCTTCAACGCTGACACAACCGTCTGTTTCAGTCTCTTGCACATTGACAGACGATGAAGAGGTGGGTTGTAACAAAAAGAGCGAATAATCAGCCATAGATGATCTCTCAATCCCAGAATTCGACAATGCCCCTTCGATTGCTACGTTCCCGCATTCCGCGGCCTATTCTACAGAGTAACGGATACTTATCACCCTCGGCAAGCATCTGTAGCCATCTATCAAATACTTCAATCTTCCTTCCATTCCCCCCATTTTCTACTGCTTCATCCATATCAAAACGGATGCGGGGGAGAAGCTTGGAAACGAAGTAGCCATCGGCCAGTTTCCCAGTTGGGATACTCAGCTTACTACCTATCGTCAGATAGCGCTCATACCCAGCCAAAAAGCGGTGTCCGAGATATACACCCATCTGCCGGAGCATTGGCTGCCAGTCTACGCACTGCTGCCAATGGGTATCGAAGTCCCGTGGCTTTGCGCCTGGTCTTCCCAATTCGTCAATCCAATTAAGCGGAAATGGCCACTTTTCTTCTGACACCGTAGTCGTACCGGTGAGATTCTTTCGCTCACTATTGAGGTCGATAGGTGGGAAACGTAAAACATATGCCCGGTCGAGAAATTTGGGGCTGAAAAGATGTGTTGTCTCATCCACGTTCACTGTACCGAAAAGCAGCAGAGAACGTGGAAAGTCCAGGCGTGCCGGATACTTCATCAATTGTCTTGTAAGTATCTCTTTGCGCGCCTGCTCTTTCGGGGTGAGTTCGCCATTGGCCCGACAGAGGGCCAGTTCTTCTTTTTTCAACCTATCCGCCACATCTTCTGAATACAAGTCCAAACCGGCCTGGCGGGAATCACCAGCAGCGATTCGCTCGTAGCGACTCAACAGGTCGGCCGCGTAGTTTTCAATCCGACCTAAGTTCATCTCATCCAAGCAGAGGAGGTAGAGACGATTCTCCTCTGCTTTCCGCTTTGCCTTAGTCAACTGATGAAGGAACGGCGTTGGCTCAAATATCTCACTCATGGCATTGTAATAGCCAAAGAGATCCGTGGGGTCTGTCCAACTGGGCCGCACGGCCACATCCCCATAACCCGCATGCAATAAATCGGCCAATCGGCGCACCAACTGGGTTTTCCCAACACCAGTTGGTCCGGCCAGGATGACGAATTGTCCTGACGACCAGGCCGCCAGCGCCGTGGTGACCACCATTGCCAACAGATCCTCCTCGATCTCATAGCCAGCCAGCCTCATTTCCCTGGCCAGGGAATCCCATTTCGGAGCAACAAACTGGTTCCGTTCCAATTTTTCAATCGGACTTTCCTCTTTACCTGCTACCAAATTGGCATACTCTAAGTACGCCCGTCCCCCTTCTGCCTCAAATAGTGCCCACTGTTCTGCCAGGAGTTTTCGTTCTGCTTTGACATCTGCCTGAGCGCTATGCAATTGATCTTCCCCATCCCTCACCTTCTTTTCTTGGAGGTGAACCTTTTCTTCGCGTAGGTCTAACTCCAGATTTCGTTTGGCAATCTCTGTGGCGGTGCGTTCTTCAATCACTTGTTCGATCGTTGCTTCCAAGTGGTCGAGTTGGGCATTGCGGGTATCCTGTTTACTTTCTTCCTCGGCAAGTCGGAGACGTTCCGTAACAAATGCTTCACCTAACCGCCTTTCGATCTCTGCATTTATCTCGTCGATCCGTCGTTCGTAGGCATCAATCTTCTGCCTCAGTTCTCGCTGAAGGGCCTCGGCCAAAATGGCCTCGTAACGCTGAATTGACTGGTCGATCTCCTCTGGCAAGACAGCCTTCACCGCATCTGCCTGAATCAAATTGGGCTGAGCGTGTCCCGTGCGTTCAGCCTGTTTCTTGCGTTCATTCTCTGGGGCATTTTTCCAGGAGAATAGAACCTCCTGACCCTTGCCAAACCCTTGTAGCTGTCTGGAAAACACCTCATCAACAATAGCTCCGTTGGGGTAGAAAATGGGTATCAAAGGCTGAATCTTGCCTTTCGATGGGTCGTTCCATATCTCCACCACCTTGCCCGGAATATATTGGGGCATCAAGGCCCACAGCACAGGTCCATCAAAACATAATTCCTTCGATTGAACAGACATAGAACCGCAAGACGCTTTCTGGTGAATGGGATTGATCGTGCTACTGCGGGTCGGACTAACAGCCCGACGTACAAAAACTACACCCGATTCCTGGCATTGTCGTAATACATCACCAACTCCTCGTCCTCCTGCAGGACCTGTTCGGGCAGGCGCTCGGCCACCTCCACAATCACCCCGTATTCCCTGGCCCGCCAGGCCGCCGCAAAACCAGCGCGCATGGCCTCTGTGCGGAACTGGCGCAGCTTCTTCTTGCCGGTCTTGTACGTCTCGAACTCCCGCAGCAGACCCTTCAACCGCAGCTTTTCCAAATCCTCGGCCCGGTTCGGGTCCGGCACATACCAGCGCCCGGCCTCGTCCTGCAAGAAATTCTCCTCCAACAGCACCCGCAGGTCGGGCAGCTCCTCGTGACGGGCCTGGTGCAGCTCCCGCAGAAAGCGGGGCTGGATCTCCTGGAAGCTGTGGGGCTGCTCGGCCAACTGCTGGCGCAGCCAATGGAGCGCGCTCTTTTCGTCGCTGACAAAGAGCACCAACTGGGCCACACCCGCCGCTTCCAGACGGGCCTTGTCATAGGCCGCCACCTGATCGGGCAAAAAGTACATCCCATCCCGGGGCACAAAAGCCCGCTCCAGCCCGGCATAGAACTGGGCCGCGCCCATGGGCACAGCCACCCCCCGCTGGATGTGATAGGCCACCATCCGGTCGAAGAGCAGAAAATTCTGGCGCTCGGCAATCGTCTCCAACTGGCCGTGGCTGTCGCTGACCACCACCGGCACCTGGGCCAGATGCTGGCGCACAAATTCCCATACCCCCTCGGCAGTGCCCGCGTGGGAGAGAAAGCGCTGCCGGAAATCGTCCGTCGGTTTGTAGGCGGAGATGACCAAATCCTGCTTGGCCGCGCTGGCCGCGGTCACCTGGCGATAGGACGCCTGCTGCTTGTCCAGGGTGCGCACATCCGCCACCACAAAACCCACTGACATCAGCCCCTCCTGAATCGCCTTCCAGACCGTATCGTGGCTGTTGTGAAACTCCACCGTCATCCAGCGCCCCGGCTTCAGCGCCTCGAAGTAGCGCTGGAAAGTAGCCCGCATCAGTTCCTGATAGTCGGCCAGAGCCTTGCGTTTGGCCCGGTCAATAATCGCTTCCGGCTCGCTGTTGCTGAGGACGCCGTGCCAGGACTCCACCAGAAAATTGAGGTCGGCGTAGTAGATATTTTCGCCAAAGGGCGGGTCGGTGAAAATGTAGTCGATGGAATTGGGGGGCAGGCGCAGAGCCGTAGCCGATTGGGTGGTGATAGCCGTGCCGTCCCGCCGCGTCTGCAAACCGGCAAAGGCTTTGTGCAGCCGTTTGGTCTTGCCATCCAAAATATACCAGGGCGACACTTCGGCAATCTGCGATCCGACGTAATAGACGCCCGAAAGAAAACGGTTCACTTGCGATCCGCCTGTCCTGCCAAACTGAATCGGCTGGTACCGATTCAGCAACGACATTCCCCAAATCGCCTGCTCCACAGCAAAAAGCACCATCGCCCGCAGCCGTTCATCGGCCACACCGTTGGCCTTGCGCCACAGCGCGCTCAACGCGTGGCGGGCGCGGGGCAAGAACAGGTGATGGACACGGGTAAACCCCTTTGGTTCAAGACGGGAGCCGTGATACATCTGGGCAATGGGAAAGGAATTGGTTGGAAAACCAGCCGGAAAGCCCAGTTCGTCAATTCTGGAAAGCGTTGTCTGGTCGCTGCCGTTGGGAGACTTTTCAACCCGGCCAGCCCTGACTTTGTAATTCACAAATGATGGGACAAACTTCACCCGCTGGTACGTCGTCTGCAACGGTTCGTCGTAGATTGTCTCAAAATGTCGTTCGACACTGCGCTTGCCCAGCATTGCCCCGCAACTGGGACAGGCAAACTCGTCCCGCACCCGCTTTGTCTCCGGGTCCAGCGCCTCGTCCACAAAAACGACTTCCCCGCCACAACTGGGGCAAGCAAAAACCTCACTCCACACCGTATAATTGATGCGCCCCTTCGTCTTGCCGTCCGTGTGCAGGGTCTCATACATCCAGCCCAACTCCCGCTCCACCTCCCGCAAAATCCGCTTCGCCTCCCGTTCAAAACCCCCCGCATCCACCGGCGTATTGTAGTTGTAAGCAATAAAGGTCGCCGCCGGGGAAAGGTCATTCAAAATCGCCCGCCGCGCCCCGATCCTGTACGTCGGACTGTTAGTCCGACTGGTTTCTGTCGGACTGACAGTCCGACGTACGGGGAAAAGGCTCTCCACCACCGCCCGGTCCCCACACAACTGCGCCGCCACCCCCGTCATCCCCGTCCCGCAGAAGCCGTCAAAGACAATATCCCCCGGCTCCGTATAGTGGAGGATATAGCGCATAATCGCCTTGTGCGGCACTTTCGTGTGGTAGGAATGGGCGTTGTAAATCGGGTCGTTCTTCCCCTCCGAGACATCCGCGGCAAAAGGCTCCCGCTTGTACGTCGGGCTGTTAGCCCGACTGGTCGGACTGACAGTCCGACGTACAGTCCAGTCCGCGATGATTTCGGGGAGAAATGGGTTGGGGCAAGCCGTATAATAGGGCGGGTCCGAAAGAGCCAGAATCGCCTCGTCATCGCCCACGGGAAAGCCTTCAATCGCCCGAAATTCCGGGTCTTGCAGATGCTCCCGCAGCCGTTCGCTGAAATAGGCCCGCCGCGCCGCCTCGTCGGGGAAGGTCATCCCCAGGCAGGTCACAGGGCCGTCGGTAGAATAGGTCGCGGCTTCTTCCCGCAGCAGTTCGGGTTGGGTGGGGGTCATACTATCCTCCGTACGTCGGACTGTTAGTCCGACCGGTGTGGTGATTGACTTCGTACGTCGGGCTGTTAGCCCGACTGGTCGGACTGTCAGTCCGACGTACAGGTGTTAGTCCGACGTACGGGTGTATGTCCAGGGCCAATCTTCGGCTTTTTGGACAAGTCCGGCTTTTACTGGATTCTGTTGGATGTAATAGAGAATCCTGGCCTGTTCGTCCGCGTCCCGCACAAAGTGATCGTAGCTCTCGCCGTGCCAAAAAGCGCCTTTTCTTCCCAGCCGAGCATTGGCTTTGAATGCGGTATATCCCTTCAATTTCTGCAAAATTTCGTGCAACATCCGATAGTCCTCGCCCAGTTGTGAAGGGGTGATGAGTATATGTGCGTGGGTCGGCATCAGCGTAAATGCGTGCAGCGTATACTCTTTGCCGTCCCGATAGTGCATCGCCTCCACGACAATTTCGGCAATCTCCGGCTGTTCCAGCCAGCGGGGCGCCGCTTCTGCCCCGTCCAGCACTGCATCCCAGCGGGCAAACCAGCGCTTCTCTTCCAAATAGGACTGGCGCACCCGCTCGGCCGTGTCGGCAATCGCGGCCAGCCGGGACTCGGTAGCGACGCGCTCGGCCAACAACTGTTCCCATACAGGCTTTGGGATCGAGCCGGTCAGACCGAAGGTGACAAAAAAGGTCCCGCCCTGGGGCTGGTAATGGGGTAAATGGCGGCGGTAGAAAAGGCGGTAGCTCATAGCAAATTCTCGTACGTCGGACTGATAGTCCGACGGGTTGCGGTCGGACTGACAGTCCGACGTACAGTCGTAGGTCGGGCTGTTAGCCCGACTGGTTGCGGTCGGACTGACAGTCCGACGTACAGTCGTAGGTCGGACTGTTAGCCCGACTGGTTGCGGTCGGACTGTCAGTCCGGCGTACAGTCGTAGGTCGGGCTGTTAGCCCGACTGGTTGCGGTCGGACTGTCAGTCCGGCGTACAGTCGTAGGTC
>JAHDWH010000231.1 GCA_023384455.1 Caldilineaceae bacterium
TGTCGGAGAGGCGAGAAATAGAAGGCGGATGACGCGGAACGGGCTGATTTCCGCGGATAGAATCGAAAAAAAATCCGGATTTTTCCGTACTTTCCGCTCAATCCGCGTTCTATTCTGTCCTATTCCGACAAGCTGCTAGGAGCAGCCACTGCGGTCTACTGATTGTCATCCGCTTCTTCCGCGATCGGACGAGTTGTGAAACGCATTTTCCATCCTGTACTCCTCTGCTGCTTCCTCCTGTGGGTGGCGGGCTGCGCCCCTCTCCCAAGTTCACCGTCCGCAGGCAAGGGAACGCAGGAGGTAGTCGTCTTTGCCGCGGCATCCCTGACCGATGTCTTTGGCAGCCTGGCCGCGGACTTCCAGCAGAAGCAGCCGGGGGCAACTGTCATCTTCAACTTTGCCGGCTCCCAGCAATTGGCCAGCCAGTTGGCCCAGGGCGCGCGGGCCGACATCTTTGCCAGCGCGGACCAGCGCCAGATGGAGGCGGTAGTGCAAGCCGGATGGATCGACCCGGCATCGGTTGCGCTCTTTGCCTGCAACCGGCTGGTGGCCGTCGTCAGCCAGCCGGGGCTGGCTTCTCTGGGGGATCTGACCCGGCCTGGGGTGAAAATTGTCATCGGCTCCGAAGCTGTGCCGGTCGGTGTCTACACACGGGCCTTTCTGGACGCAGCGGTCACCGACCCCGCCTATGGCGAAGCGTTCCGGCGGGGGGTGCTGGCGAATGTGGTCTCCTATGAGCAGAGCGTGCGGGCTGTGCTGAGCAAAGTGCGGCTGGGCGAGGCCGACGCCGGCATCGTCTATACCACCGATGCCCAAAGCGCGCCGGACGTGGCGGTGCTGGAAATTCCGGCCCATCTGAACCAGACCGCGGGCTATCAGATCGCCATCCTGCGCGATAGTGGGGTGTCTGACCTGGCCCGCCAGTTTGTCGAATTCGTCCGTTCACCGGCTGGCGGGCAACGGCTGACCGACGCCGGTTTTTCCACAGCCTGCGTTGCGGCTGGCGGACAGGCTGCGCCCTGATGAGCCGACCCAAGTATTCCCCTATGGCCCGTAGCCTTTCCTCCCCGGTTGCCACCCGCACCCGGCCAGGCGCGCCAGAGATGCAGCCACCCCAGGAGATTTGGCGTGGGCTGGCCCTGCCGCTGCTCGCCTTTCTGCTGCTGCCCCTGGCCGCGCTGCTCTGGCGCACAGAGTTGGACCAACTGTGGGTGCATCTCTCCAATCCGGTCGCGGCCCAGGCCATCCGTCTGAGCCTGCAAACGACCACAGCCAGCACGCTCCTCGTCGTTCTGTTGGGCACGCCCGTGGCCTATCTGCTGGCCCGACGGGACTTTCCCCTGCGCCGGGTGGTGGATACCCTCATCGATCTGCCGACGGTGCTGCCGCCGGCGGTGGCCGGGCTGGGTCTGTTGATGGCCTTTGGCCGTCGGGGATGGCTGGGTGCGCCCCTGGAACTATTGGGCATTGAAATTGCGTTTACATCTGTGGCGGTGGTGCTGGCCCAGATATTTATTGCCAGTCCTTTCTACGTGCGGGCCGCCGCCGCCGGTTTTGCCAGCATTGAAACCGAATTGGAGCAGGCGGCCAGTCTGGATGGAGCCAGCCCCTGGCAGATATTCCGCTTCATCACTCTGCCGCTGGTGCGTATGTCTCTGCTCAGCGGGCTGGTGATGGCCTGGGCCAGGGCGTTGGGAGATTTCGGCGCTACGATTATCTTTGCAGGCAACTTTCCCGGCCGCACCCAGACAATGCCCCTGGCCATCTATCTGGGCTTTGAGCTGGACCTGAATGTGGCCCTGGCGCTCTCTGTGATTTTGATCGGCTGCGCTTTTGTGGTTCTGATGGTTGTCAAATGGCTGTTAGCCGGGGATAGGGGGTAGGGATTGGGGACTGGGGATCGGAAAGAACAATTCCCAGTCCCCAATCCCCCAATTTCAAACAATGGCTATTATTGAGGCAGTGCCTAATTTTTCCGAAGGGCGACGGCTGGAGGTGGTGGATGCCATCGCCCAGGCTATCCAGACGCCGGGTGTGTACCTGCTCCATCGCACCAGCGACTGGGACCACAACCGCAGTGTGCTGACTGTGGCCGGTGAGCCAGAGGCTGTGTTGGAAGGGCTGTTGCAGGCCGTGAAGGTGGCCGCGCAACGGATCGATCTGCGCCAGCAGCGGGGGGTACATCCCCGCTTGGGCGCAACGGATGTAGTGCCGCTGATTCCTATGGAGGGGATCGATCTGGCGGGATGCGCGGCGCTGGCCCGGCGGCTGGGCCAACGCATCGGCGACGAATTGGGCTTGCCTGTCTATCTATACGAAGCCGCGGCCACCCGCCCGGAGCGGCGCAATCTGGCCGATGTGCGGGCTGGCGAGTACGAACGGCTGGTGGAGGAGATTCACCTGCCCCAGCGTCAGCCCGATTTTGGCCCCGCGCTGGTTGGCCCTGCCGGCGCGGTGATTGTGGGGGGCCGGCCCTTTCTCATCGCCTTCAATCTCTTTCTAAAAAGTAGTGATATTCAGATTGCCAAACAGATCGCCCGGTCCATCCGGCAGAGCAGTGGCGGTCTGCCCGCGGTCAAAGCCCTGGGTCTGCTGGTAGACGGTCAGGCCCAGGTGAGTATGAATCTGGTCGATTTTCAAATCACGCCGCCCCACGCAGTGGTGGAGGCCGTGGCGCGGGAGGCTGCAAGCCTGGGCGTGGAGATTGACCGGGGCGAGCTGATCGGGCTGATGCCCCAGGCCGCGCTGCTGGCTGCGGCGGCCAGTGCCCTGCGCCTGCCCTCCCTCGGCGCGGAGCAGGTGGTGGAGATGGCGATTGGGCAGGCGCTTGACGCGGGGGTTCCCGATCCACTTTGACCGTATCCTTTGGCGCGTGCTACAATCCATCGTAACTGCTCACCCCCACCCAACCTCCCCCACAGTAGGGGAGGCGTCGATCCACATCCCTCTCTGGAATGGGGAGGGGTAGGGTGGGGTGGCTGAACAGCTACAATCCATCTCATTATGGCTCTGGTGACAGATCGGTAGAGGCAGAAGCAATGGGCAAGGTGAACGCGATCCCCTGGCAGCAGTGGCTGGCACGCAGCAACGGGGATGAGGAGATCGGGGGGGATAGCCTGGATTTGGCGGTTGTCGTCCTGAATTACAACACCCGGGAGCTTTTGCACGCCTGTCTGGAATCGGTCTTTGCCTGCGAAGGCGCTTTTTCCTACACCGTTTGCGTGGTGGACAACGCCAGCCAGGATAGCAGCAGTTCGATGGTAGCCCAGCACTTCCCCCAGGCCGGTCTGATCGCCTGCCCGGAGAATCGGGGCTACAGCTACGGCAACAACCAGGCCATGCGCCAACTGGGCTTTGGTGAGTCGCCCCGTTCCGAGGCCCGACTACCCCGCTATCTGCTCTTATTAAACCCGGACACAGTGCTGCCTCCGCCGGCCCTGGCCCGGATGATCGCATTTATGGACGAGCATCCCCAGGCGGGGGTGGCCGGGCCCCGGGTGCGCAGGCCGGACGGTTCCCTGGACCGGGCCTGTCGGCGCAGCTTTCCAACGCCGCTTGTCAGCTTCTACCGGATGAGCGGTCTGAGCCGCCTTTTTCCCAAAAGCAGGCTTTTCAACGCCTACAATCTGGAATATCTGCCGGAAGATGCGGTCCACCCGGTGGATGCGGTGGTGGGGGCCTATATGCAGGTGCGCCGGGAGACAATCCAACAGGTGGGTCTGCTGGACGAAGCCTATTTTATGTATGGCGAGGATCTGGACTGGGCCAAGCGAGCCAAAGATAGGGGCTGGGAGGTCTGGTATAACGGCCAGGTGGAGATCACCCACGTGAAGGAGGCGGCCAGCAAACGCAGCCGCCGGGCACGGGTGGCCTTCTACGAAGCGATGTGGATATTCTATCGCAAACATTACCGGGCGGGAACGCCCTGGCTGCTGGACAAAGTGGTTTTGACCGGGATTGCCCTCTTTGGCGGGGTAAATGTGGCTGGCCGTATGTGGCAGACTATCGGGAAATAATCTTCATGCAACAGGGCTTGACGACGAGTCCAATCGAAGAGTATCGGGTACGCCGGGCGCAACGCCCCGGTCTGCTCAAACGTCCCCAACTCCTCTTTATGCTGGCGCTGATGGGTGTGGACATCAGCAGCATCTGGCTGGGCTTTTGGCTGGCCTATCAGATGATCCAGCGAGACCCGGCCACTGTCATCGGTCCCTTCTATGAATTCTGGCCCCTGCCGGCCTTTTCCAGCGCCCTGCTTCTGCTCTCTTTCTTCACCCAGCGTATGTATCAGCGGCGGCGACCCATTGCCCATCTGGATGAATCCTACCGGGTCGCCAGCCTGACAGCCCTCAGCTTTCTGCTCTCCATTGCCCTCATTGCCCTGCTCTGGCCCGATTTTAATTATCATCGCAGCTTCATCGGTCTGGCCTGGTTTGTTGCCACGGGCTTGTTGACCGCGGGGCGGCTGGTCCACGCGCGGGTGCAGTGGCGTGCCCAGGCCCAGGGGGTGGGCGATGACCGGGTGTTGCTGGTTGGCGCGGGCGAGGTGGGCCAGATGATTCTGCAGAAGATCATCAGCAACCCCAAGCTGGGCTTTCAGGTGGTCGGGATTATCGACAACGGCAACCGCCGTTCGGTGCTGAACCTGCCGGTGATAGGCACCATCGCCGACATTCCCCGCGTCATCGACGAGTACGCGGTGGACGAGGTTATCATCGGCCTGCCGGAAAGCAGCCACCAGGAGATTGTGGGTATTATCAGCCTGTGCGAGCGGGAAAAGGTGGGCATTCGGGTCTTCCCGGATGTCTTCCAGATTATGGCCAGCGAAGTCACTATCGGCGATCTGGGCGGACTGCCCCTTCTCACCATCCGGGATGTGGCTTTGCAGGGCTGGCGGCTGACAATGAAACGGGGGATGGACATTCTCTTCAGCGGCGCGGGATTGGTGCTGCTTAGCCCCTTTTTGCTCTTTGTGGCCCTGCTCATCAAACTGGACAGCCCCGGCGCGGTCTTCTATTCCCAGGAGCGCATGGGGCTGGATGCCCTCCCCTTCCGAATGATCAAATTTCGCTCGATGCGCCAGGACGCAGAGCAGCAGGGGCCGGGCTGGACCCAGGAAAACGATCCCCGGCGCACAAAGCTGGGCGCGCTTATGCGTCGTTTCAATATCGATGAGTTACCCCAATTAATTAACGTATTGGTGGGCGATATGAGTCTGGTGGGTCCCCGGCCCGAGCGCCCGGTCTATGTAGAGCAGTTCCGCCAGCGCATTCCCCGCTATATGGACCGCCACCGGGAGAAGGCAGGTATGACCGGCTGGGCACAGGTCAACGGGCTGCGGGGGGATACTTCCATTGCCGAGCGCACCAAATACGATCTCTGGTATATTGAAAACTGGTCACTGACCCTGGACATCAAAATCATCCTGCGCACGATTGTGCAGACGATGGCTGATAGGGGGGATAATGCGTATTAGGGACTGGGGACTGGGGACTGGGATGCGCCTTCCCGATCCCCAATCCCCAATCCCCGATCTCTTTTGACAGCATCTTTGCCGGATGCTATGATGTAACTTCAGGTCAATTAGCACTCTCGCCGTGAGAGTGCCAGCCTTTTGAGCGATGCTATGTCCATCGACCCGGTGAGTGAACGGCGCAAGGAGTTGTTGCGTATCGTTGTGCAGGAATATGTGGACACGGCCCTGCCCGTGGGCAGCCAGGCCATTGCGGACAAGTACAATCTGGGGGTCAGCTCGGCCACCATCCGCAACGATATGGCCGCGCTGGAACGGGACGGGCTGTTGACCCATCCCCACACCAGCGCGGGGCGGGTGCCCACCGACGCGGGTTACCGCTATTTCGTGCGCCATCTGGTCCCGGATATGGAGTTGCCCTCCAGCGAACGGCGGATGATCCGCCACCAGTTTCACCAGTCCCGGCGGGAGATCGACCAGTGGTTGCGGCTGAGTACGGCGGTGCTATCCCAGGCTTCCCACGCGGCGGCGCTGGCTACTACGCCCCGGGCCGTCCACAGCCGCATCAAACATCTGGAACTGATCGGCATCCGGGATGCGGTGGTGTTGCTGGTGCTGGTGCTGGAAGAGGGAGCCGTCAAGCAGCAGATCGTCTCGCTGGACGGTCCTGTGACCCAGGACGAACTGAGCCAGACCAGCAACGAATTGAACGAGCATTTTGGCGGCGCGGATGTAACCCGCATTGCCACCCGGCTACCCCTGCTTTCTCCCCTGGCCCAGGACGTGGCTGTGCTGCTGGCAGATATGATGAAGCGGCTGGACGGGACAGTCGGCGAGCGCATCTACCGGGACGGGTTGGCCCAGATTCTGGAAGCGCCGGAATTTGCCGAGGGCGAAAATGTGCGCCGGGTGGTGCGGGTGATGGAGCAGCGCTCTGTGCTGGAGGAGATTCTCGGCGAGCTGGTGGAGCTAAATGATGTGCAGGTGCTAATTGCCGGGGAAGGCCGTTTTGTCGAACTCCAGGATATCAGTCTTGTGCTGACCCAATACGGCATCGAAAATCAGGTGACGGGAATGATCGGCGTCATCGGCCCCCTGCGTATGCCCTATGGCCGCACAATCGGCGCGGTACGCTACGTAGCCGCGCTGATGAGCGATCTGATGCAGCAGTATTATGGAAGCCAGTAGTGGCCGCAGCAGAGAAAATGTAGGTCGGACTGTTAGTCCGACCTACAACGATTATTTATAGAACAGACGAGCAAATACGCACAATGACGAATGAAGAATTGAACAACGAAGAGGGCCTAGCCCCGGAAGAAATGATGGCAGACGCACTGGCGACTGCCGAGGATGAGACGTTCCACCTCAACGGAGATGGGGTTGTGGTGGAAGAAGCCGATAGCACCGCCGAAGTGGTGATCGAGAGCGCCGAAGAGACGATTGCCCGGCTGGAAGGCGAGCTGGCTGCAGCCCAGGCCCAGGCCAACGAAGCTATCGACCGGATGCAGCGCACGGCTGCCGAATTCCAGAATACCCGCAAACGCCAGGAACGGCTGCTGCAGGAGAGTCTGGAACGGGCTACCCAGCGGCTGTTGACCGCCCTTCTGCCCGTCCAGGACGATTTCAGCCTGGCCTTTCAGAATCTGCCCGGCGGGCTGAGCCAGGAAGATACTGCCTGGGTGGATGGCTTCAAGCGCATCCGGGACAAGCTGGGCACTATTCTTAACGACGAAGGGGTGACGGAGATCGAGGCCACCGGGCCTTTCGATCCCAACCGCCACGAGGCTGTGACCAACGAACCTAACGACGAAGTGGAGAGCGGCCACATCATCGCCACCCTGCGCACTGGTTATCTATTGAAGGAGCGGGTGTTGCGTCCTGCCCTGGTGCGGGTGGCCCAGTGAAACGTGAAACGTGAGATAGATTGATTGCTCTCACTCATCATCAGGCCACAGGGAGTCACTATCCCTTTCTGCAAAGGTGAAATCGGCGAATGGCAGCCATGCATGTGCTGGCCAATCCGGCCAACCAGAGAATCGAGCGGGGGGTGCGTCCCTTCGATTTGGGTCGGGACCTGCGCCCGGTGGCGCGGCTGATTGCCGATGCCTTTGCCGATGAGTTGGATGTGCAGGGCGAAGCGGCCCTGCGCGAGCTGCGCGTAATGGGCCATATGAGCGGGCTGATCCGTCTGCTCTCCCGCAGCACAGGCGAATTCCAGGATGTTTTCAACGGCTTTGTCTGGATCGAAGACGGCAGACTGGTGGGCAATGTCACTGTGCAGCGGGCGGCCAGCGGCAGCGGGCGCTGGCAGATTGCCAACGTAGCCGTTGACCCAGACTACCGGGGGCGGGGCATCAGCCGGGCGCTGATGGAGACGGCCCTGGACTACATTGACGAGATGGGGGGCAGTTGGGCTGTCCTGCAGGTGCGGGAGCGCAACACCATTGCCCGGGGTCTCTACGAACGGATGCGCTTTGAGGAGATGGGCGGCACGGTGGAGATGCACTGCAAGCGCGTGCCCAAAGTGACTGGCCACCCTGCGCTGGCCGGTCTTGCCCCCTTTTCTTCGGCAGACAGTACCCTTCTCTATGACCTGGCAAACAGCGAACAGAGCGCGGAATCCCAGTGGTGGCGAGCGATTCGTCGGGCCGACTTTGAGCCACCCATCGAGCAGAGCATCGGCGAATGGTTCAGCCGGTTGGTCGGTCGGGATCGGGTCTATCGGATGGCGACGCGGGACTTTACCAACCGTTTCGAGAGCGCGCTGATCCTGAACGCCCGGCGTTGGCGAGGCACCCACAGCCTGCAACTCTGGGTGCGTCCCGAGGCCCAGGGACGCTACGAGCGCCCCCTGATTCTGTGGGCGCTTGCTGCCCTGCAAGAATACCCGGTCTGGCCCATTACCACCACACTTAATACGAATCATACCGGCGCACGCGCAGCCCTGGAGGAGTTCGGCTTCCAGCCCCAAATGACGCTCCTCACCCTGCGCCGCAAAATTAGCTGATTGCGGCTGAGGACTGGGAATTCACGCCAGCCGATCCCCAGCCTCCAATCTCTGCTTCCTACCCCTGTGAGGTTTCTATGTCCAAGCTTATTTTACGTCTGGTGATTAACGCCGCAGCGCTCTACGCGGCGGCCTGGATTGTGCCCGGTGTCCGGCTGGGCGAAGGGCCGAATGTGGATGTGACTACACTGCTGCTGGTCGCCCTGATCTTTGGTCTGATCAACGCCCTCATCAAACCGATTGTCAAGCTGGTCACCTGCCCGGCCTACGTCCTCACCCTCGGCCTTTTCACATTCGTCGTCAACGCCGGGATGCTGAAGCTCACCGCGTGGATCAGCGACGGTGCCCTCTCCATCGACCGTTTCTGGGATGCTGTGCTGGCCGGGATCGTTATCAGCATTATCAGCACAGCCCTGAGCATTTTCGTCGTCGAGAAGGACGATTAAGGAGTCCCTGTGCGCGCACGCTTTCTGCATCTGGCCGACTGTCATCTGGGCTACCGGCAATACGGACGCAACGAACGCTTCAACGATTTCAGCAAAGCCTTCTATGCGGTGATGGACGCCGCGGTGAGCGAGAAGGTGGATTTTGTCGTGCTGGCCGGCGACCTCTTCCAGAAGCGCTCTATCGACGCACTCACCCTCAACCACGCCATGCGCGGGCTGGAACGGCTGCAAAAAGCCGGGATTCCCTGCCTGGCCGTGGAGGGCAACCACGAACTGGCCTATTTCAACGAATCCATCGGCTGGATGCGTTTCCTGGCCGAGCGGGAACTGCTGATACTGCTGGACACCCCCTTTGAAGATGGCAAACCGATTCTGCAAGCCTACACCCGCAAACGGGGCGCATATATAGACATAAAGCCCGGGCTGCGGGTCTATGGCCTGCGCTACTACGGCAGCAGCACAGCCAGCGCCGTGGCCCACATCGGCGCGGCCCTGAGCGAAGAAGATCGCAGCGGCGTGGAATATACCCTCTTCATCGCCCACACGGGCATCGAAGGGGTGCTGGCCGGGGAAGCCGGCGGCCTGACCCACCGGGAACTGGCCCCCCTGCATTCCCACGTAAACTACCTGGCCCTGGGCCACGTCCACAAACCCTTCGATTTCGACGGCTGGATTTACAACCCCGGCAGCCCGGAAACCTGCTCTATGACCGAAGCGGCCTGGCCGGAGCGGGGCTATTATCTGGTGGATGTGGACACATCTGCTCCCTCCCCTGGGACGGGGGAGGGCCGGGGGGGGGGTTCTGCTCCCTCCCCCGACTCAGGGGAGGGCCGGGGTGGGGGTTCTGCTCCCTCCCCCGACTCAGGGGAGGGTCGGGGTGGGGGTTCTGCTCCCTCCCCCGACTCAGGGGAGGGTCGGG
>JAHDWH010000232.1 GCA_023384455.1 Caldilineaceae bacterium
CTGCCCTGAAAATAGCCATTCGTACGTCGGACTGTTAGTCCGACGGGCCTGCAACGTCGCTGGTCGGACTAACAGTCCGACCTACATTTTCATTCCCCGTGGCGCAACGAAGCCGCATGGGGAACTGCTCTGAAAAATAGAACACGGATGAACACGGAAAGAACGGATTTACACGGCGGTGTCCTGAGTCCATCGAAGGGTCGCAGGGATAAAATCTGCGCAATTTGCGTTCTGATTTTCCTCCCTCACACCGAAACCGAATCGCCGAAAAACCGGATCACCGCTTTTTGCCATATGTATCGTCCGTTCTTACCCTACTGTATAGAGTCCAATAGTCCACCCCAATCGTGTATGCAAGCCATAAAAGAAGCGTAATGTCAGCCTGCGTCGATTTGGACGGACCGATGCACTGGGGTAGGATTTCGGAATGGGGAATGGGGAAGCGGCTGGGCGGTTGATTCCTTGGCCCGACTCGTGAAACGTGAAACGTGAAGACGTGACGACACCTCACGTTTCACGTCTTCACGTTTCCGCACACAAATCGTGGCTTCGCCACCTTATGCCATACGAAGTGGAGAAACGCAGATGTTGAACGGAAAAAAATCGCTTTTGGCCGGTGCGGGGATTGTGGCCGGGCTGGGCGCAGGAATGGGCGCGGCCCTGGCTGGCTATGCCTATCTTCACGAACCCTTTGCGATTCGCCTGGACAGGCTCACCCTCCATCTGCCCAATGGACAGGGACGGCTGCCTGCGGGCGGTTTGCGTCTGCTCCATCTCTCTGACTTTCACTTTCGGGGGGCCGAGCCGAGAGAGGGCCGCAAAGTGGAGCGGGTGCGTCAGGCCGTGGCCGGGCTGGAGTACGATCTGCTGATCCACACGGGCGATTTTCTGCACTACAACGCAGGGATGGCGAATGTGCTGGCCCTGCTGGAGATTCTACCCAAACCCCGGCTGGGTGCCTTTGCCGTTCTGGGCAACCACGACTACGCGGTCTACAATATGTCCAAAGCCGTGGGCTACACCTGGCGTAATTTCGTGGCCAAAGAGAGCCGCCTGGCCCAGGGTGATGCCACCCACCGCCCGTTGACCCGTCAGGAACGCTCCCGCCGCTATCTGCGCTTTGCCCTGCACCTGCTGCACAACCGCATCGACGGCGAGCCGACCGGCGCCAACGACGTGCCCCGGCTGCGCTACGAGCTGGAACGCAAAGGGATACAAATGCTGCACAACAGTTCTGTGCGGCTGAATACGGGAAAAACAGACATCTTTCTGGCCGGGGTGGATGACATTCAGGAGGGTCACCCGGACCTGGCCGCGGCCCTGACCGGTGTGGATGAAAGCGCACCTCTGCTCCTTCTCTCCCACAACCCGGACATTCTCCAGGCCCCCGCGGCACACCGGGCCGATCTGGTCCTGTCCGGTCACACCCACGGGGGGCAGATCGTCTTGCCTTTTCTCGGCCCGGCCCACACCCAATCGGACCTGCTCAGCCGGGCCGAAGTATCGGGCCACGTCTGGATGGGCAACACCCAACTCTACATCAACCGGGGGCTGGGCGAGGGCATTCCCCTGCGTTTCGGTGCGCCCCCCCATCTCTCGTTGTTGACGCTGCTGCCAGGGGAGCATTCTCCATATTTTTTGCGTAGATAATACACGAATTTTACATATAAAATTCACGAAAAATCCACAAAAACCTGGGTTGTTCGTGCTACCCGTGTCAAAAATTATCCAGAATGTACTGATCAACGAGATGATAAAACGTAGGTGCGGTTTGCAACCGCACTTTCACCCGGAGAAGTGCGGTTACAAACCGCACCTACAGATTCCACGATCTTCTTGATCAGTACACAAAATTATCCAGAATCAATTCGACATATCCACAGGAGGGCAGATGTTTTCCACATTTTTCAGCAAATCAGGCGGTTGGCGGGCGCGGCTGGTGGAAACGGTGACGGGGGATGTGTTGGAAGTCGGCGTGGGGACCGGCGCTAATTTGCCCTACTATCGGGTCGCAGCGTCGGTAAGCGCCATTGAACCGGACCCGGGGCGGGCCGGGAAGGCGCGCCGGGCTGCCCAAAAAGCCGCAGAACAGTTGGGAATTCCGGTACAGGTGGAGGTGGCACCGGCAGAAGATCTGCCCTTTGCCGACGCCACTTTTGACGCGGCGGTGAGTTCGCTGGTCTTTTGCTCTGTAGCAGAGCCGGGGCAGGCACTGGCGGAGATCGAACGGGTGCTGCGGCCGGGCGGCGTCTTGTGGATGATTGAACACGTGCGCCCCCAGACCCCATTTCTGGCCCGGCTGGCAACCTTCGCCACGCCCGGCTGGCGGCGCATCGCCCACAACTGCCATTTGGATCGACCGACGCTGGAGATTTTGCAGGAGACTGGCTGGCAGGTGGAGGTCCTGCGGCGGCGGGGTGTGCTGGTGAAGATCAGAGCGTGGAAATAAGTAGGACGGACTGGCAGTCCGTCCTGCAAAACCAATGCAGGAGGCTGGCTGGCAGGTAGAAATAAAGTAGGACGGACTGGCAGTCCGTCCTACAAACTCAATTCTGTACCGTTATTGTTACACTGCACGGCGGCGGGTAGTTGCCGGTGGTGTCCACTGCAATCAGCCGAATGGTATAGACCCCATTCGCCAAACCGGGTGTGTTCAAACGCCCCAGCACGCCGTTGCTGACCTGGGCTGCCGTGCCATCGAAGTAGACAAAGCCCCCTTCCGCATTGGCACCCGGCGCAAATTCCAGTTTGTAATAGTCCAACTGGGCGTGGCTGACGCTGCCCAGCACCGGCACAATACCGCTGACGACCTGATTGACACCGGGCAGGGTGATGACCGAACGGGCGTCGGGGCAGGCAGGCGATTGAATGACCGGTTCGGGGGTTGCGGTCGGCTCCTCTACCACAACCACCGGGACGGGTGTAGGCGGCGGAACTGGGGTATTCGTGGGCAACGGAACCGGTGTCTCTGTGGCCGTAGGTGGCGGCAATGTTTCGGTTGGCGTGGGTGGCGGTGCTGTCGGTGTGTGGGTGGCCGTGGGGATCAGCGCCACTCCACCGCTGGCCGCAGCCGGCGTATTTTCGCCGTCGCCTGTGCCACCCGTGACGGCAGCGTCAGTGCCAGTGCCTTCTACCCCGCGCTCGCTGGCGGACGGGTCGGTTGTCGGTGTAGCTGTAGCCCCGCTTTGGGTGCTTGCAGCGGGTGCAATAGTGACGGCCCGCTCTTGCAGGCTGTCCAACAGAGCGCCCACCTGTCCACCGATCTGGCGCAAGCCCCAGCCCAGGACAAAGATAACCCCAATTACCAGCAGTGCGGTGGCGATGGGCGCAAACCAATCCCGGCCCGCGGCCACATATTCGCTGAGCACATCGCTGACCGGTGTCTCCACCAGGTCCACATCTTTGGGGCGATAGTCCACCTGGCGCACCGGGGGCAGAGCAGAACCGGCGCTGGTGCGGGCCAGGCTGCGGGTCAGGGTGGGGTCCGTGGCCGCCCGCCGCCGTTCGATGAGGGAATCGGCGTCCAGGCGCAGAAAGTTGGCATAGTTGCGCAGAAAGCCCCGGCCCACGACTTCGCCTGGCAGCAGATGCCATTCGTCGGCTTCGATGGCGGCCAGATATTTCTGGCGAATGCGGGTAGACTTCTCCACATCGGCCAGGGACGCGCTCCGCTGTTCCCGGCGTTCGCGCAGAAGCGCGCCCAGGGTCTGCAACGGGGAATTGCCCGCAGCGCCATTGGGAGAAGTGGGTGGTGTAAAGGAAGCGGGTCGCTTCGATTCAGTCGGGTTAGTCTGTTCCATACGGCTCTATAACAGAGGACGCCCAAGGCGTCGTCAATGCAGATCAGTGCTCACAGCGCAAGCATCTCTGATTCTATCATAAGCCGATCCGTTCGTTCCAATTGGCTTTTCTCTGTGGGTGCATCCCGGAATCGGGGCGAGCATTGGATTCATGCCAGCGGCGCGCCCATCCCCGTTGGCGGTCACTTGGGGTATAATAGCAGCACTGTATCTCCAAGCCCTCCACTGGTATACCTGGCATACAACGTGACGGAACAGATCATCCCTGCTGTCTACAGCGAAGAAGACCCATTCTGGCGTCTGGTAAGCGGACGGCGCTCGATCCGCCGGTATCAGCAGCGGCCCATCCCCCGTGCCCTGCTGGAACGACTTTTAAGCGCGGCCATCTGGGCACCCTCTGCCCACAACCGCCAGCCCTGGCGCTTCTGCGCCATCGAGAGCGAAGAAGCAAAGCAAGCGTTGAGCCAGGCAATGGGTGCCCGCTGGCGACAGGACCTGGCCGCCGATAAGACAGATGCTGCATTCATCGAACGACGGGTAGCCATCAGCCACGCCCGGGTCACAGGCGCGGCCGCGCTGGTGCTGGCCGCGGTTTCGTTGGAAGAGATGGATGTCTACCCGGACCCGTCTCGGGCCGAGGCCGAGTGGCTGATGGCTGTGCAGAGCACGGCCCTGGCCTGCCAGAATCTGCTGCTGGCTGCCCACCACTACGGCCTGGGCGCGTGCTGGATGTGTGCGCCCCTTTTCGTTCCCGACACTGTGCGGGGTATACTCAACCTGCCCGACACGTGGCATCCCCAGGCGCTGATTACGCTGGGCTACCCCGCGGAAGAGCGGGAAAAGGCACGACTCTCGTTGGGAGAACGCATTCTATGGCGCTGACGACAAAATCTGTGAAGCCGAAGATTGTAGCTCTGGCCGGCGGCGTGGGTGGCGCAAAGCTGGCAACCGGCCTGCAAGCGGCGCTGCCGCCAGGTTGCCTGACCGTAATTGTCAATACGGGGGACGATTTTGAGCATTGGGGCTTGTCCATTTGCCCGGATTTGGACACGGTTCTCTACAACCTGGCCCACCTGAACAACCCGGAGATGGGGTGGGGGCGACAGGATGAGGCGTGGACAGTGCTGGGCGAGATGGCGCGCTTCGGCGGGGAGGAGTGGTTTCGCATTGGCGACCGGGACCTGGCCCTGCATCTGCGCCGCACAGAATGGCTGCGTAGGGGGCTTTCCCTGACCAAAGCGACGGATCGCCTGCGTCGTCTGCTGGGCATTCCCTCTGTCATCCTGCCCATGTGCGACGAGCCGGTGCGTACACTGGTTCACACGGAAGAGGGGGATCTGCCTTTTCAACACTACTTTGTGCGCCGCCGCTGCGAACCGGCCCTGGTTGATATCTCTTTTGTGGGGGCAGAGAGCGCCACGCTTTCGCCAGAGGTGCAGAAGGCGCTGTATGCAGCCGAACTGGTGATCTTTTGCCCCAGCAATCCCTACGTCAGCATCGATCCAATCCTGAGTGTGCCGGGGCTGCGGGATTTTCTGCGTCGTTCATCCACCCCCAAAGTGGCGGTCAGCCCGATTGTGGGGGGGCAGGCGCTGAAAGGCCCAGCGGCCAAAATGATGCGGGAACTGGGCGAGATGAGCAGCCCGCTGACGGTCGTGGATCATTTGGGCGATGTGCTGGATGGCTTTGTGATTGATCGGACGGATGCAGAATTGGCCGGGGCGGTGATCCTGCCCACGCTGGTTACGGATACGATTATGACCGATCTGGCGTCAAAGGAACGGCTTGCCCAAGAGATATTGACCTTTGGCTTTTCCCTGAAAGCCACAGCACTCCTCGCCGCCTGATGGCCCACCCCCCGCGTCTCTGGATAACCATCCCCGCCAAACCCCTGGCAGAGGGCAAAAGCCGACTCTCTGCCGCGCTCACGGGTCAGGAACGCCAGGATTTGACCCGCCAGTTGTTGGAGCGAACGCTGGCTGTGGCCCTTTCGCTGGAAAGGGTGGCCGGTGTGCTCGTTGTCAGCCGGGATCCGGATGTGCTGGCCCTGGCTGCCCAGCGGGGCGCGCTGGCCCTGGCCGAGGAGTTCACTGGAACGTTCAGCGTCTATGGCCCGGAATGGGGTCTGAACCGGGCTGTGGAACAGGCCGTGGCCTATGTCCAGGAGCGGGGGGGAGATGCCCTGCTTTTTTTGCCCATCGATCTGCCTCTGCTTCGGGCGGAGGACATACAGGCACTTGCGCAAGCCTGGGCAGAGAGGGAGAATTGTCTCGTCATCGCGCCCAGCCACAGCGGGGGGACGAATGGGCTGTTGCTCTCCCCGCCGGATGTCATCGCGCCGGCCTTTGGCACGGGTAGCTTTGCCCGGCACAGGCTTCTGGCCCAGCAGGCCGGTCTCCGGGTAGAGATCGTAGAGTCAGCCAATCTGGCCTGGGATGTGGATACGCCGGACGAGTACGCGCTGCTGGTTGGAAATCAGCAGCGCGCTGGGTAAGTCAGCCGCCCACCTGTTCCGCCACCCCACCCCCATTCCAGGGAGGGAAGTGGAGCGACTCCTCCCCCACAGTGGGGGAAGTTGGGAGGGGGTGAGCAGTTACGTCGGCCTGGGGACTTCATCTCCGCTGGGGTGGGCCGTGATTCCCGCCAGCCCTAAATCCGCGTTCTATAATCCTGCCAAATTTGGAATTGCTGCCTTATCCCCCTGAAAATTGACACCAAATCGTATAAAGTTTATACTAGCGCCAGTTTCGGGGGCGGGTTTGCTCGTCCTCCCAACTGGCGCAAACAATGGCGATGCTGCCTTTCCCCCTATGCCCCGCCATCTGCTTTGCTAACTGTCGTCACGTAGCATCCTCGTAGTTGTGCAAATGTCGTAGTTCTGTCAACTTTCCTTTCATACCCAGTGTGTAGAAGTGCCAACCAATTCCAGGAGGAAATCGTGCTGAAACAATCCCGATCTATCACCCTTTTTATGCTGCTATTGGCAGCCGCGCTGGTATTGGCTGCCTGCCCGGCAGCCGAGCCAGCCGCGCCCAGCAGCAGCGCACCGGCCCAGGAAGCCGCCCCGGCGGCGGCAGCCGAAGCCACCAAAGCACCCGAGGCCGCGCCCGCGCCCGCCGCCGCGGACAAGCAGATCATCTACGCACTCTATCAGGAGCCGGAGATTCTGAACCCGTATATCGCCACCCAAACAGCGGCCGGTGAAGTCAGTACATTTGTCATCGAAGGTCTGCTGTCGGTGGACCCGGAGGGGAAGCGCTATCCTGTACTGGCGAAGGAGGTGCCGACGATTGCGGGCGGGCTGGTCTCCGAAGACGGCATGACTGTCAAGTATAATCTGCGCGAGGATGTGGTCTGGTCCGACGGCGAACCCTTCACCTGCGATGATGTCCTCTTTACCTTCGAAGCTGTCACCGACCCGGCCAGCGGCGCGGTGAGCACCACTGGCTACGACAAAATCGAGAGTGTGACCTGCGACAGTGACTACGCCGTCACCATCCAGTTCAACGAATTCTACGCGCCCTATCTGGCCCTGTTCAGCGATATCCTGCCCCGCCACGCCACGGGCGAAACCGCGGATATGCAGAACTGGGAGTACAACTGGAATCCGGTGGGTACGGGTCCCTTTATGCAGAAGGAATGGGAGAGCGGCGATCACATCACACTGGTAGCCAACCCCAACTACCGGGATTACCCGGAAAAGCCAATTGTCCAGCAGGTGATCATCCGTATCATTCCCAGCCGGGAAGTGGGCAAAGCGCTCATCACTTCTGGCGAAATCGACATTTTATGGGACCTGACCGAAGCCGATGTGCCAGAGTTTGAGGCCAACCCCAGCATTGTGGTCAACAAACGGCCCAGCCCCGGCACCGAGCGGCTGTTGATCAACCTGGCCGATCCGGCTCTGGACGCCACGGACGATCCGGTGAACAATCCCCATCCCATTCTGGGCGATCTGCGGGTGCGCCAGGCCATCCAATATGGCATCGACAAACAATTCCTGGTAGACGAACTTCTCTTTGGCGCAACCACAGTGGGCGTCAGTGAGCTGAGCATCGGCTGGGCCAAATGTGATATTCCTACCGCCGAATACAATCCCGAAATGGCTATCTCCCTGCTGGAAGATGCCGGCTGGACGGATGCAGACGGCGATGGCGTGCGTGAATGCGCAAGTTGCACCGGCGCAGAAGCGGGCACCCCCCTGCGCCTGAAGTTGCAAACCACTACCGGCAATCAACTGCGCGAAGAGACCGAGCAGTTGATTATCGAAATGATGCGGGAGATCGGGTTGGACTTCTACATTGAGAATGTGCCCAGCTCCGAGCTGTTCGGCTCCTGGTCCAGCGGCGCCTTCCGCAAGCATGGCAACTTCGACGTGTTGATGTACACCACCAGCGACGGTCTCGATCCCCAGAGCCAGATGTTCGGCTATTTCCACTCCAGCCAGATGCCGCTGGAGACAAATGGGGGCACGGGTTTCAACTACAGCCGTTGGGTCAACGCCGCGGCGGATGCAGCCATCGAGGCGGCTGGTTCCAGCCCGGACGAAGCTGTGCGCAAGGCGAATTATCAGATCGCCTGCGAGCAGGTGGACGCTGAATTGCCCCACATCTATCTCTATGACCGTTCGGAAGTACACCTGAGCCGGTCGAATGTGGTCAACTTCCACATCAATCCCTGGGGCGGTCACGCCTGGAACGCCCAGGATTGGGATATTCAGTAATCCATCGCTGACGCGTCGTTGCTGATGCGTCGTTGAAGCGTGAAACGTGAGAGCATTCGACTGTTCTCGCGTTTCACGCTTCACGTATCTTCAGTGCAGAGCGCCGTCTCCTGCCCCAGAGAGCACCCATGACCAACTACGTCATCCGCCGCTTCCTCTTTGCCATCCCTCTGCTGGTGGTGATCAGTGTGATTGTCTTTGCGCTGATCTCTCTGGCCCCTGGCGGGCCGATGTCAGCCTTTGAGGAGAACCCCAATCTCACACCGGAAGATTTGGCGCGGCTGGAAGAACAGTTGGGGCTGAATCAGCCCATCCACGAGCGCTATCTGCGCTGGGCCGGGCTGATTGTGCAGGGGGATTGGGGCTACAGCAACGCTTCCCGGCGGCCTGTGTTGGAGGAGATCGGCGACCGGCTGCCCAATACGTTACAACTGATGGTCGTGGCCTTTATCTTTACACTGGTGATTGCCTTGCCCATCGGCATTCTTTCCGCGCTCAAACAATACTCGCTGTTCGATCACATCGCTACCTTTCTGGCATTTGTCGGCCAGGCTATTCCCATTTTTTGGTTCGGTCTTATTCTGATTATTGTCTTTAATGTCTGGCTGAAAAACCCCGTCAGCCCCAGCACGGGCTTTGCCTGGTCCAATCTGTTCGGCTGTCTCGACTGCACGCCGTTGATGCCCGGCGGTGGGATGGCCCCCTATGGCGTGGACAATCCGAGCTTCTGGCAGCGTCTCCAACATATGATTCTGCCCGTCTTTATGCTGGCGCTCTTTGGCGCGGGGACCTACACCCGCTATATGCGCGGCCAGATGCTGGAAGTGATCCACCTGGACTACGTGCGCACGGCGAGAGCCAAAGGGCTGGCCGAATCCCGGGTGGTCATCGGCCACGCGGTCAAGAATGCCATCACACCCATCATTACAATTATGGCCCTGGAAATGCCCGGACTCTTCGGCGGCGCGCTCTTCACAGAGACGATCTTCTCCTGGCCGGGGATGGGGCGGCTCTTCTTCCGCAGCGCCCAACGGGTGGACTACCCCCTGCTGATGGGAATTGTGATGATCAATGCCGTGCTGATTATTGTCTTCAACCTCATCGCCGATGTGATGTACGCCTTTCTCGACCCGCGGGTGCGGTATGAATAATGCGTGGTGCGTGAACTGGCGGGGGGTGTTGGTTCGCGTACTAATCACCACTCGTCTGCTCGAATAGCTAAGGGCTTGTCAAAGAATAACTTCCCGTTTTGGTGCGTCGCACTGTC
>JAHDWH010000233.1 GCA_023384455.1 Caldilineaceae bacterium
TTTTAATTTGTTGGTGCGTTTTCCAACCCCTCTTCTTGTGGTTACTTTGGGGTGCCAAACCCCACCTACGTTTGGCCATCTCGTTGACCAGTATAGAAAATCCGTGAAAATCTATCCTATTCGTGCAAATCCGTGTCCTTTTGTTATACCAGTTTGAACTTCGGCTTCTCTCCCGGCACGGGCGAATTCTCGAAGGAACCCCGCTGGCGCAGGGCTTCTTCGCCGCCCAGGGATGCGACTTTCGCCTTCTGGTCGGCTTTGGCCTGGGCGTCCACGCCTTCCGGGTCAAGGAGCGTCCGCAGTTCTGCCTCAAAATCGGCCAGCACAGCCCGGTGTTCCAGCGAAGCGGCCAAATCGTTGCATTCGTCCGGGTCGGCCAGCAGATCGAAGAGTTGGGGCTGCTGGTGGGTGTAATGCACATATTTGTACCGCCGGTTGCGCAGCATATAAATCCCGGATTCCGTGCCGAGCGCGTGATATTCGCTGAAGACTGTGCGCTCGGCGTCCGGCTGGTTGGCAATCGCCCACCAGGACGCTCCTGGCAAGCCTGCATCCTCCGGCGCGGGCGTCGCGCCCACGGCTTCCAGCACAGAGGGGAAGCTGTCCACCAGCGAGACCGGCGTCTGGCAGACCTTCCCCGCTGGCACATCCGGCCCGGCCAGGATCAGCGGCACGCCCGCCGACTCCTCGTACATTGTGAATTTGCCGTAGATGCCCCGCGCGCCCAGATGCTCGCCGTGATCCGTCGTGTAGACGATGCGAGTCTTCTCGGCCAGTCCGTTGGCTTCCAGGCTGGCCAACACCCGGCCAATCTGCTGGTCCAGATAGGTGACGACGCCGTAGTAGGCCGCGTTCATCCGGCGAATCGTCGCCTCGTCGAACTGGGGGGCAAAGGTGAAGTAGCGGCGGAAGTAGTCGATGGCCGGGTGATCGGGCCAATCCTCCTCCCGCCACTGGGGCAGCAAGGGAATGTCGTCGGGTGGGTAGAGATCGAAGAGTTCCTGGGGCGCGATGTAGGGCGGGTGGGGACAGACGAGGGAGAGAAAGAGCGCCCAGGGCTTACCGTCCTGCGGCGCGTCTTTGAGCCACTTCACCGCGTTGTCCGCGTTGCGGGCGTCGTATTGCAGATAGGTGGAATCCCCCGGCCCGGCCTCTTCCATGCCCTCCCGTTTGTTGCGGAAGATGGCGTTCTCCCGGATACTGCCCAGGGCGTCGCCGATGCCGTCCACCACGTGCAGGGGTTCGATCTCCCGGCTCCAGCCGTTGTCGTCGTCGGCGCTGCGGAAGTGGAGCTTGCCGATCACATCCACCTGATGGCCCTGCTCCCGCAGCCGGTGATGCCAGCTCGGCGTCGCGCCGTCGTAGGGGAAGGCGTTGTCCCAATAGCCGATCTGATGCACGTAGCGCCCGGTAGCCAGGCTGGCCCGGGCTGGTACGCAGATGGGGCAGGGGGTGTAGGCGTTGGTGAAACGGGTTCCCCCAGCGGCCAGCCGGTCCAGATTGGGTGTCTGCACCAGCGGGTGGCCGTAGCAGCCCAGCAGGTCCCGGTTGTGCTGGTCGGAGAGGATGTAGAGGAGGTTGGTATGGGGCATTTTGGGGAGGTCCTTCACCTACAGATCAGGTTTGCGCTGAGGTGGTGCGCTCGTAAAGGTAGCAATCAGGTAGAACGGCTCTGATCTTGAAACACAACTTTACCGTTGTCACGAGCCCACGTTTCAGAAAAACCAACGTGAGCAATCGTATTACGGCTTCGATCGAGTTGTCGCTCTGTTTCTGTAACCACCACCTCTGGCGTTAATTCATAGATGACTTTGACCTTCGTCTGCTCCTCTGCGTAGAAGACAGCAAGATATACTTTCTCGTTACGACGGATTCGATCAAGAGATTCGTCCCTTTTCTCTGGCGGTTGCTTGAACATTCGATCCAATTGACCTGTACCGCCCTCTTTGCACGTTAGGTATTCATAGAGGATATCCGGGTTCCCTGGATCATGAGCGTCGGCGTCTCGTTTCGATGTGATGGGTTGATGCCCCAGAATATCGGCGAGGATCATTTCTTTGACAAGGCCCGGTTGCAGCAGATTGGAAATACCAATGGATCGCGCCAAACTTGCAGCCTGCAGGACCAATTCGACGATCTGTCTACGTATTTGACGTGTCATATAGGTTCAATGTCATCTGGATATCGGAAATGGAATTCAAACGTTGTTCAGCAGCATCTATGAAGTCTCTGTTTATCTCAAACGCGATGTAGTCCCGGCTGTTCATCCGGCAGACCACAGGGCAGGTACCCACGCCAGAAAAGGGGTCCAACACCAGATCGCCAGGGTCCGAACTTGCCAATACCAGCCTCTCAATCAACCGCTCTGGTTTTTGGATGGTATTTAGTGCATCCCGGCTGACCAATTCTTTGGACCGGTACGTCAGTTGTTTGATGTCGCCCCACACATCGCCTGGATTCTTGCCATTCTCGTTAAACTTCGTTTTTCCATATGTACCGTTGGTCACAGATGGAACGCGTTCACAACGCAGACGATGTTCCAGTTCAACTAATTGGGGTACGCGTATGTCATCCAGATTAAAAACCCGAGGGCGCTCACCTTTGATAAAGTAACAGATGATGTCGTAGTTATTGGTATAACCCAGTCGTCCTTGTGCTAGACGACTGGGTTGATACCATACAATCTTTGAGCGTAAATTGAGAAACGGACGATAGTCGATAAAGTCAATACAATCTGGCTTGCCAAATAGATAGAGAGCACCGCCTTCAGTCAGCCTTGTCGAAAATTCTCGTATAAGGTTAAGGTTGAATTCTTGAATATTGGGAATACGATCCCACTCATTCTGGGTTACGCCATACGGTCCGTCACAAATAATGAGATCGACAGAGTTTTCGGGGACACGCGATAATAATTCGAACGCATCTCCCTCGTAGATCGTATTACGACTCAATGTCATCTTTCCGTTCCCTTTGATAAAGGCTCAACAGACGCTTCGGTTTCAATTGCTAAAGAGAGTATAAAACATACGTTCGCAGATAACAACTACCACCACTTTAGCAACCCTTGCTCATCCTGAATCGGATGTTTGTTGCGCCGGACTCACTTCTCGACTCGTGATAAACTCCTCCACAACCCGCCCAATCGCCAATCCCGGCCCCTCCACCACCACAACCCCCGGCGGCAGTTCATCGGCGAAGGCGAAATAGCCGCCTTCCCACAGGGCCACCAGAATCATCAGCGGCGCGTTTTTCGTGGAGCCAGCCCGGTAGAGCAGATCAGCCGCTTCCAGAATCGTCTCCTCTGGCCGTTGCACCCGGATGGGGATGGGATAGCCGTCGATGTCGCTCTTCACAAAGGCGTCGATGCCCCGGTTGCGTTGCACCGGGACAACATCGATCCCCTGCAAAAGGGCCAGGGCTTCTTCGTTGGCATTTTCATAGGCAGCCCGCCCGACCTGTAGCAGAACGGACTCGGACTTGCTGGGATTTTCCAGCCGTTGGCGGCTGATGGCAACCGCATCCTGCGAACTGTCGATCCCAACCGCCCGTCGCCCCAGCAGCGCGGCGGCCACCAGTGTTGTGCCACTGCCGCAGAAGGGGTCCAGAATCAGATCATTCTCGTTCGAGGCAATTTTGATGATCTGTTCCAGCAGCAGCACCGGCTTTTGGGTGGGATAACCCGTCCGCTCGGCGGCTTTGGGGTTCAGATAGGGGATGTCCCACACGTCGCCCAGGGGCACGCCCTTCTTTGCCCCGTTGGGGACAACTTCCCCCTTTGCGTCGAGTTCGTAGACCGATTTCCCATTTTCGTCCCGCCTGCGCCGTTGCCAAATCTGGTCCACATTTGTCGAAGCCGAGTAGTCGCCGTACTGGGGGTGGAAGGTGTAGTCGTCGGAGCGGGTGTAGTAGTAGATGGTCTGGTGGGCAGGCAGCAGATTCTTCTGGGCGTTGGACCAGCGCCGGTAGTGCCAGATAATCTCCGCACGAAAATTTTCTGCGCCAAAGACATCATCCAGCAGCAGGCGCACGATATGGGATGCGTTGCGGTCGCAGTGGAAGAAGATTGCGCCGGTCGGGTGCAAGAGCCGTTTCATCCCTTGCAGCCGCTCGACCAGAAAATGGGCGTATTCCGTGTGGGAGGCCCACAGATCGTCAAAGGAAAACTCGCGCTGCCGGTCCCGGGTCACCAGTTTGTGGCTCTTTTGGGTAAAGAAGGGCGGGTCGAGATAGACCAGATGGACGCTCTCCGCCACCATTTGGCCCATCACATCCAGACAGTCGCCCAGCAGGACTTGCGCGTTTTCGTTCATTCTTGCATCTTCTAATCCGCTTCAATCCGCCCTTTCCGCTCAATCCGCGTTCTATTCCCCACCCAACCGCTGCCCGCCGCTGTGACGCGCCACCGCGTCCATATCCAATTCAATCCCCAGCCCCGGCCCGGCGGGGATCGCCAGCATCCCGTCGCCGTCTAGCTGCCAGCCGCCGATGGTCAGGTCGTCGATGTAGGGCGAGCCGGTGATGAACTCCACCAGGTCCGTGTCGGGGAAGGCGGAGGAGAGGTGCAGGTCCGCGGCCAGGCCCAGGGCGGTGTTCCAGCCGTGGGGGATGAAGCGCACGCCGTTCTCCTGGGCCATCCAGCCGATGCGCCGCTCTTCGCTGATGCCGCCCACTTTGGTCACGTCCGGCTGCACAATATCAAAAGCACCGGCCTGCAGCCAGGGCTGGAAGGCCTGGCGGCGGGTGAGCACTTCGCCCCCGGCAATCGGTACGGGCGAACGGCGGCGTAGTTGCACAAAATCCTCCAGCGCGTCCGGGTGCAAAGCCTCCTCGAACCAGGCCACGCCGTAGTCGGCCAGCATATCCGCGGTGCGCACAGCCCATTTGAAGTTGCCCCGCCAAAAGGCATCGCTGCCCCCCGCGTCCACCATCAGCATATTTTCGTCGCCGATGACCTCGCGAGCCGTGGCGACGATCGCCTCGTCCAACGCGTCGCTGACCCGGCCAAAGGGTCCCCAGCCCATTTTGAAGGCGCGAAAACCGAGCGCCTTCCAGCGTTCCAGATTCTCGGCCAGGATGTCGGGCTGGTCCATCAGCAGGGAGGCGTAGGGCTTGACCCGTTCCCGGTAGCGGCCGCCCAGCAGACGGCCCACAGGCTGGCCGGTGGCTTTGCCCAGAATGTCCCAGAGGGCGATGTCGATGCCGCTGATGGTGTGGGTGATGGAGCCGCCCCGTCCCTGCCAGAAGGTGTGCTGGTGCAGCTTTTCGCTGACCCGCTCCGGTTCCAGCGCGTTCTCGCCCAGAAAGAGGGGGCGCAGGACAGCCAGACTGCCCTGGACCAGCGCCTCGCTGGTGAAGACGCTGCCGTAGCCCGTCGGCCCGTCGTCGGTATAGACGGCAATGAGAGTGTGTACATTGTCTTCGGTCTCGATTTCGTTGCTCCAGCCGCCTTCGGGGGTGGCCCCGCGCAGACCGACGGCGCGGATGTCGCGTATTTTCATGGGGGTTTCTCCGTCATGGGTGGGAGAGGAGAAGTTCAATTTTTCCGAAAAGTTGAACTTCTAAAATCAGACTTCTTGGAGTGTAGCGGAGAGCGGGGGAGATGTCAAAGGAGACGGGAATATCAAACAGCGCTGCTTCTCACCGATCCCGCGCCAGAGGCAGCCCAAACTGAGCAAAAAGTGAGCAACAAATGGGCTGGATGGTGAACACCCGGCGGGGGTATGCTCAGTACGCAGGGGTCGGTGACAATTACGAGGAAGTATGTTTTCTGCAATGTCACATACCAGACATCGCTACCCACGCTGGCAATCTATCACGGAGGTTTCCATGTACGGCACAATCGCAAAAATCAACATCCATCCCAACAAGCTCGACGAACTTCACGATCTGGCCCAACGGATGGACGCAGCCCCAGGTCATCTGGCTCGCTACGTCTATCGAATGGACGCCAACCCCAACGAACTATGGCTGATAGCCATCTTTGAAAGCCGGGACGCCTATTGGAAGAATGCGGATAGTCCAGAGCAGCACCAGCGCTACCTGGAACTGCGGGCGCTTCTGAGCAACGAGCCAGAATGGCACGACGGCGAAATCATCGACGTCTGGCCCCAGAATGGCGCACCAGCATAAGTATGCGTCGCCGTTTTCAATCTGTGGTCTTTCTATTGTAAAGCGTGTGGCCAACTCTTGAAAGGGACAACTTCATGACTTCTGATATGAATCTGGAAACTTTACAGCGTGCCCGTGACTATTTCAACGCCGGCGACATCGAACGCTACATCACAACGCTCTATGCGGCGGAGGCTGTGGGCCACTTCTTGCCTCCGGGTATGCCGCAAGGGCATAGCGGGTTGCGCCTGTTCTACGGAGCCTTCCATACAGGTTTTCCCGATGCCCAGCTTGTTTTTGACGATATTTTGAGCGAAGGGGAGCGGGTGGTGATCCGCTTTCATCTGGATATGACTCACACGGGTGAGTTCAACGGTATCCCAGCCACAAACAAGCGTGCGTCACTTTCGGGCATAACCATTTTTCGTTTTGTAGATGGTAAGGTGGCCGAACGCTGGTCAGAGAGCGACTTCTTTGGGCTTATGCAGCAACTTGGCGTAATCCCGATGCCCGGATAGGAACGAAGCAAAGAAGAAGACGGCAATCAATTGCTGTCACCCATATCATCCACCGTTTTGAGGAGAGGAGAAAACCCATGACAAGCAAGAATGTTGAGACCGTACGTTCCGCTCATCAAGCCTTTAACGCCCAGGATTTTGACAGCGCCCAGCGGCTTGTGTCGGCCATGCCCCAGTTCACTGATCACGGCCGCGGCCAGGCCATAGGAACCCGTGCCGAGTTCCGTAGCTGGATGGAGAGCTTCTACGAAATGTCTTCGGATATGCAGTTGGTCGATACCCGCTATATCGACGCCGGTGAATGGGTCGTCGCCCAGTTCCGGGCTGTCGGCACCCAGGATGGGCCGATGGGACCTTTCCCAGCCAGCGGCAAGCCCTACTCTTTGGATGTCTGTGAACTGTGGCACTTCAACGGGGACAGCGAGGCCGACGAGGGGCATAACTACTCGGATGGGCTGGGGCTGGCGATGCAGTTGGGCCATCTGCCTCAGCCATAGGCCAGTACGTGACGGCGTACATAAGCCTACTAGTGCGTAGTGCGTGGTGCGTGGACTGGTTCACGCACCACGCACTATAGCGTTAAAATTCACGAAGTATCGGGGACTTTTTCAGGGCAGACACAGGTGCGCGACGAACTATTTCGTTACTATTCCGAAGCCCCCACCTCCCGCCGCCACAACATTTCAGCGATACGCTCCATTCCACTTCGGAGATGTCTGCGGTAGCTGCTAAAGGGGACGTCGAGCAATTCGGCTGCCATTTCCTGGGTGGGGGATGGCTGCACATACGTATGATAGACAGCGCGATAGAGCTTGACATCTTTGGGGGCTGCGTTGAGTGCTTCTACCGTCTCTATGATTAAATCGTGCAAAACCGATGTCCGTTGCGGCACGTCTGCCTGGCCATCCGTGGCTTGAAGGATCAGCCGGGAGCGCAGTAGCGGATTGCCCACCAGTCCATCCGCCCGCGCCAGGCCGCGCAGAGCCGTATTCACGGCCTCTACAAACTCCTCTTGGCTCAGGACGACCATCTGTTCCGCCGGTATCGGTGGCTGCACCAACTCTGGGGCCAAAGCGATCTCCCGCTCTCCCAGTAGTTCCAGCCACTGGGCCGGGGGAACCGTACGCCAGTCATGGCCAAAGACGCCGTAACGGCGTCCGTCCATAGAAAAGTCCGCCCCAGGCAGGCGAGCCAGGTCAGCGTAGGTAAAGACGGGTGTCCAAAAGTCAGGTTCGGCGCAGGGAATGAATGTGAAAGCCAGGCCCGGTGTCGTCAGATAGTGACGCACCATATTGATAAAGATCAGGCTCTGGGTTGGGGAGACGCCCTGGTAGGTGCCGGCTGCCATCCAATGCCGAAAGTAGGTGGCCCGTTCTCCGGGGCGCAGGGGCGCGGTCTTGCGCAGCAGCGCGGACGCAGACGCCAACGCCGGGTCTTGGGCCAGGTCATTCTCCTTCAATGCGCTCAAATCGATAAATGTGGCAAACCCCGCAAGCCCGCCATCTCCTTCCCGGAAGACGATAGCGGCGTGAGGTTGGACAGTCAACCAGTGGCTGGCCAATCGTGCCGACTCCGCCCCTTCCTCTGCCTGCACCAGCGCCACCAGCGCGGGCAGGTCCCCGTCATGCAAAATATCGGGCAGAACGCGACCGCTGGCCTGCCATTCGAAGACAGGGCGCACCACCGGGTTCTCCCGATGCAGAAAGACCAGATCAAAGAGGGCAAGCTGCTGCTCTGTCCCCTGTCCGCGCGCCATATGCTCGATATAATAGCTGCGCGCCCGGCGATGAAGTTCGGCATACCAGTCCGGGTTGCGCCAACGCAGGTCCGTCACCAACGCATCCCGGGCCAGGTCATGGGGAAAGATGCCGCCAGGTCGCGAGTCGATGAAAGAGAGGCTGCGCAACCATTCGAAGAGGTCCCGGGCGTCGTCCACGCCGGTCATGCGGGCCAACAACGATTCTGTGGTCACCCGCACAAGGGTGCAGGATTCCAAAGCCGCTCGATGGGCTTGCCCAGGCACCCGCTGCAAAAGCCGTCCGACCAGCACCTTTACCATATCCGGGGCAGATTGGGGACGGAAGTGAAATCCCGGCTGCTGGTCGTAGAGATCGGCTACCAAAGAAAGCGCCAGTGGATAGCTGTGGGTAAAATCGAGAACCGTCTGCAATTCCCCTGGGGGGACATTGCGTTGGGTCAGAAAATCGCGCCCCTCGTCCGGGGCCAGATTGCGCAGAGGCAATGTCTGGATCAGCGGTTGCCAGCCCGGATCGACCCGCCATGCGGGGTCAGGTGGGTTGTGACCGGCAGTTACAAAAATGATTCCTTCGGGCATTTGTGGCAGAAATAGATCGCGCAGCCATCCGTCCAGGGGCGCTAACAATTCATAGGTGTCCACCAGGATCACATGGCGTCCGCCTTGGCTTGCCAGCGCCTCGACGGGTGAGTCATCTGGTCCAACGCCCACGGCCTGGGCCAGCGCGCCGATGAACGCTTCGGGGGATGCCTCTATGTTGCGTCCATCAATCGAGTAGACGGGTATCGCCAACTGCTGGCAAAGGTGAGCGAACTGGCCAAGCAGACTGGTCTTGCCAACACCACCAGGACCGTAGACGAAGAGCAGGCAAAACGGCATCTCTGTCGCCAGCACGGCCTTTTCAAACAACTGTAATTCCTGGATGCGACCGATAAAGCGACGCCGACGACCAGCGCTCACTCGGTCAGCAAGGCGAGGAGACATCTTGCGCACCTCCTGCAAACGAACGACCGGGCCAAGCCGAATTGAGAAATCCACACGCGAAGAGACGATTCGATTCCTGCTGTATGGCAAGGGATGTTGCGGGCTGAGATGGATGCAATTGTAGCACAGCCAGATGGCGCTGTCATCTGGCCAAAAAGGGGGGAGTGTAATTCAATTTGGGGCCAATTGCACAAAAAAAGGTAACTATTCAGCCATCAGACCAGAGAGCGCTGATTGAGTAGCCCGGAGTCTTCGGAGGGCGTATCGAAAT
>JAHDWH010000234.1 GCA_023384455.1 Caldilineaceae bacterium
TTCGATACGCCTCGAAGACTCGGCTACTCAACCGACGCTCACTGGTCCGATCTGCTATTTCACAAAGTCTGGATGGACAAGCGATCCCCCACTGCCGTACCCGTGCGTTCAAGAGTCCCGGCGGGGAGTTCGATGACGGCGTGGGCTTTCCAGTAGATTTTGCCCACTTTCCAGGGGCGCATGGCCGGGTCGATTGCCACGACCCGGTTTTCTTTGTCCAGATAAAGAATGTCGATGGGGAAGGACATAAAGAAGCAGTGGACGCTGTTGCACGGTTCGATCAGCAGCCCTTCACCGTCTCGCAAGGGGGAAGCCCCAATCAATCCCCGTCCTCTGCTCCAAAAATTTGTGGCTGCCCGCCCCTGAATCATAAGATGACAGTCCCGATTTTCATTGTAAACAGTAATCATACCCTATCCTTCGATCTGCTGTTGGGCAATTCTTTGCCGACTTCCGGTTGTTACATCCGCCGCGCACCACCTGTGCGTCGGAATAGATTGGGCGGCAGATCGACCTGATCGGCCTTCATCCGCTCCAGCACTTTGGGTCGAATACCCGTGGGTTGTAGCTTACCGATGATTTTGCCGTTTTCAAAGCCCTCTTCTTCAAATTTGAAGATGTCCTGGGCCAAAATCGTCTCCCCCTCCATATTTTGCACCTCTGTACAATAGACCACCCGCCGACTGCCGTCCCGCATCCGTTCGATGTGGACAATCAGATCGACGGCTGATGCGATCTGCTGGCGGATCGCCCGCAGGGGCAGGTCCATACCCGCCATCAGCACCATCGTTTCCAGGCGGGTGAGGGTATCCCGGGGGCTGTTGGAATGGGCGGTGGAGAGGGAGCCATCGTGACCGGTGTTCATGGCCTGGAGCATATCCAGCGCCTCACCGCCACGACACTCACCGATCACCAGCCGATCCGGACGCATCCGTAAGCTATTGATCACCAATTCCCGGATGTGGATAGCGCCTTTGCCTTCGATGTTAGCCGGACGGGTTTCCAAACGGACTACGTGATCCTGACGAAGTTGCAACTCTGCGCTGTCCTCGATAGTCACAATGCGATCTGTGTCTGGGATAAAGCTGCTCAATACATTCAACAGCGTTGTTTTGCCGGAGCCAGTGCCGCCACTAACGATGATATTGAGATGGGAGATGACACAAGCCTCGATAAATTTGGCAAACTCTTCGGTGAAACTGCCATAGCGGATCAGGTCCTCGATGGAGAGCGGTTTCTTGCTGAATTTACGAATGGTGATGGTGGGTCCGTCGATAGCCAGGGGCGGGATAATGGCGTTGACCCGGCTGCCATCGGGCAAACGGGCGTCCACCATCGGGCTGCTCTCATCCACCCGGCGGCCCAGGGGGGCCAGAATACGCTCGATGATGCGTTGGGCATGGGCGTTGTCCTGAAATTTCACATCGCTTACCACCAGTTTTCCGCCCCGCTCCACATAAATCTGGTGCGGCCCGTTGACCATAATTTCCGAGATGCTTTCATCATCCAATAGGGGTTGCAGCGGACCAAAGCCAAGAATATCGGCCACGATCATATCGAACAATTGTTGGCGTTCCGTGCGGCTCAGCACCAAACCTGCCGAGACAATGGCCCGACCAAAGATTGGCTCAATAATCTCCCGCCCGCTGGTCTGGTCCATTGAGGCAGGATTCTGGTTCAGGTCGTTGATCAGTTCCTGTTGCACTTTGTCTTTGATGACAAGAAAGGCTGAAGGCGGCTCGGCAGCACTTTTCCCACTGCCGCTACGTCCATTGACCGATATTGGCTTTATCGACTTTTTGGGAATGGGAGGTGGTGGTGGTTGTACGACGGGGATGACAGGTGTATCCAAAACCGGGGCTATCTCCAGGGTAGCCAAAATAGGGGTTTCTGTCGGTTTGGTGCGTTTGAACAGACTCATAGATAGTTACTCCGCTGCTATACGTGGCAGGCCAAGTGGATCAGTTGTTGCCCTGAAATTTATCCGGATCAAAAACCGGGGCGATCTGACCGTCCTCTTCCAGTTTGGGAATCTCGCGCAAAGGCACAATATAGACCGGATCCCAGTCGTTCCATTCGCTGTTTCCCAGGTTGCGCTGGTTGCTGCCGTCCAGATTCATCGTCCATATCTGGGCCCGGCCACTTGCCCGGTTGCTCCAGAAGACAATCTGCTGTCCGTTCGGGCTGAAGGTGGGGTGCTTGTCCCACTCCCAATCATTTTTTGTCAAGCGGCGGGCGCTGGCATGGCCGTGATCGTTGAAATCGGAGAAGTAGAGGATGAAAATCTCATCTCCGTAGTTTGACCCCAGGGGGCCGTCATTACGTTGGGAAGTAAAGGCGATGGCCTTGTTGTCCGGCGAAAAAGCCGGCTGATAGTTGATGCCGCTGTTATTCAGCAGTTCCACCCGAGCGTCTAACCAGTGGGGTGGAATGTCATAGCGCCACATATAGAGGGCAACCGAGACTGTGGAGCCATCATCCTCCACCCAAATCCGGCGCAGACTGTCGTTGGACCATTTGGCCTGCTCTTTCAGAAATTCGTAGCGCCCTTCAGGATCATTGACTGGCAGTTGCTGACTCCCATCTGGACTCATCACCCACAGGCCATAGCGCCCCCCATTGGGCCGGTCACTGCGAAAGGCAATCCAGCCCGGATAGTTCTCAATCGGTGCCGGCTGGGCTGGCAAGGAGTCCAGATATGTTTGGAGGGGGTCCGGCGTCGGCGTAGGGGTTGGCTCTGGTGTAGATGTCGGCGTGGGGGTCAGGGCCAGAGAAACGGTGATGGCGCGCAATTTGGCTTCGCTCACATCGGCCACGGGCAGGTCCTGGGCCGCGGTGTATTGTGCCAATGCGGACCAGTAATTGCCGCTCTGCTCCAGTTGGCGGCCATAGGCCAGGCGGGCTGCATAGAGTTGGCCGATGGGGTCTCCGTCCAGCATCCCTGGCGCGGCCTGAAAGAGTTCGTCCAACAGCGGAATGGCCTCGCCGGGTCGGTCTACATCGATCAGCATCATCGACTGGAGATACTGATTGAGCATCTGTTCGTGCAGTCGGCTCTCCCGATCTTTGGGGCGCAGGCTCAAAGCCAGCCGATACAACTGGGCGATCTCGTCGATTTCGGTTTCGCTCAAGCCGCCCAGCCCGCTGCGCATATCCGCCAGGTTGACATAACTTTCGTAGAGATGTTGCTCGACAACAGCCGACTCAAAGCCCTGGTTGCTCTGGCGAATCCGGGCAAAGAGCGGGATGGATTCCGTCCAACGCTCTGCCTGATAGTGACCTTCGGCCTGGACAAAGAGCGCGCCCATTTCGCCCTGCCGAAGAATCCGGTCGATCTGTTTGCCTACATCCCTGTACCCCGGCGCCACAGACTGGATGCCGCGCAGACCCTCCAGCGCGGCGTCGGTCTTGCCTTCAGAGAGCAGACGCAGAGAGTCGTCGTAGGCCGCAGCCAGCTCAATCTGACGCTGGGCCTCCTTATGCCCTTTTTCGGCTTCCAGCATATCCGGCTGCTTTTCCAGCACCTGCCCAAAGAGTTCCGCAGCCATCACATAATTCGCACCGGTCAGGGCAGAACGTGCCTTTTCGATCATCTCTTCGATCAGCGAACGTTGCCGTTGCTGCTCTTGGGCGGGCAGCACAAGCCGTGTATAGACACCCCATCCACCAAAGAGAACCACAATGACCAGCAGACCGATCAACAAATAGCTGATACGTTTGCGCGTAAAAAAGAGGGAGAGTTGGGTACGGCCATGAACCCCTCTTGTCCGAATCCCTGCCTTCAGACGAACGTCTTCCAACAGAGGCAGGATAGCCGCCCGGTGTTCCGGATTTTCGGTCAGCATACGTTCCAGTACTTTGGTGGCCGCTTTCCACGATCCCGACTGGACAAAATGGGCGGCTTCCTGAAAATCCAGTTCGCTTGAATGAACAGTCATCTGTGTAACTCCTCTGACAGCAATGTCAATTGCCGATTATCCACCAAAGGCAGTGATAAAGCCGGGGATGGATGGCCCCAGCAGAACAGCAAAGAGCGCCGGAAAGATAAAGAGCACGATAATCGGCATCATCTTCAGCGGCATTGTGGCCGCGGTCTCTTCCACCCGCTGGCGACGGCGCTGACGGATCTGCTCACTCTGGGCGTGCAGGATGTTGGCGATGGATATGCCCAGTTGATCCGCCTGAATCAGTACGGCAATAAAGGTGCGCAGCTCTGGTACATCCACCCGCTCGGCCAGGTTGCGCAGAGCATCCATGCGCCGAACACCCATACGCATCTCGTGGACCACACGCTCCAGCTCGTGGGTGAGGGCATTGTCCCAGCGTTCGCACAGACGCAGCAGGGCAATGTCGAAGCCCAACCCGGCATCGACCATTGTGGTCAACATATCCAGCGCATCGGGCAGCGCCTTGCTTACTTCTGCCTGGCGAGCGCGGATGCGACCATTCAGCCAGAAGTTGGGCAAATAGAGACCCACCATTCCACCGGCCAGAGAAAAGAGAATCGCCGAGCCAGTTGGCATACCCCGCATAGTTATCAGGTAGAGGGCCGTCACTATCGCCGCACCGATGGCCGCCAGCATTTTGATGCCGAGAAAGTCGATGACAGCCAGATTGGCGGGATTGCCTGCCATACGCAACTGCTGACGCAGGACAATCAGATTGCCTGTGGGTGTCATTCTGCCCAGGCGGGCCAGCAGGCTGTGGCCAAGTGGCCGCAACACCCGCTCCTGGAAAGTCAGTGGGTCATCGCCCTCCTGAAAGCTGGTGGCGTAGCTCTGGTTCATTTCGCTTAGCCGTACCTGGACTTCGCGAAAGTGCCGTTCTTTGTAGACACCCACGACCACAGCCAGGATACCCAGCCCGACGAAGGCGGATGCTATGCCGAGAAGGAGAGATGGATTGACAGAGGTGAGGGTAGACAGGTCCATTTTAGATATCCATTTGGGTCAGTTTGTTCATCAGCAGCAGCCCCAGCCCCATACTAATCACCGCGCCGATGGGGATGGCATACCAGGGAAAGACAAACATCTGCATAATGTACTCTGGGTTCATAAAGAGCAGAATCACTGCCACAAAGAAGGGCATAGCCGCCAGCATATAACCAGTCATCCGCTGCATACTGGTCAGGGTGCGGATGTCGCCTTCCAGCTTCACCCGATCCCGGATGGTGGCGGCGATGGATTCCAGAATATTGCCCAGGTTGCCGCCCACTTCGTTTTGAATGTTGATGGCGGTCACAACCATCAGCAGGTCCTCACTCTCCATCCGTTCGACCAGGTGGGCCAGGGCCTGTTGCAGGGAATAGCCCAGGGAGATTTCATTGACCACCCGGGTATACTCATCTTTGCTGGGGGATGGCATCTCCTGGGAGACCAATTTCATGGCCTGGATCAGTCCATAGCCGGCGCGCAGGCTGCCCACAATCAGATTCAGCACATCGGGCAATTGTTGCTGAAATTCGCTCATCCGTTTGTCTTTTTTGCGCTTGAGCCAGAAGCGGGGACCGAATGCCGCCACCACAGAGAGCGCCAGACCGGCGACAATTGTTTTGGCAATCAACAGACCCAGCAAGAGAGAACCGACAATCATTCCGATATTGATAGCGATAAACTCGGCCGGGGTCAGCTGCGCGCCGGCCTGGGCCAGCTCCATTGCCAACCGCGAGCCGAATTTGGCCTGGGCTAACTGACGGTTGACCCGGTTCCCCAGACCGGAAGATTGACTGCCGCTCCCATACTCCTGCTCATCCTGTTCCAGCCGCTCCTCCACGTCTTTGTCCGGCCCAATAATCTGGAAAATACCGGCAAACAAGAAGATAATAGCTGCCATTATTGCCAAAGTAATGAGTAGTGACATCAGTCTTTTATCTCCTTTCGTCGAGAGCTGTAAGTACTCAGGCACAGGCTGTGACGCACCTGAACGGTAACCGAGAGCTACAAAACGCCCAAACGTTCCAGATACCAGCTAACAATTGTCTGCCCGTAGATCAGCGCTGTCATTGCCCCGATGGAGAGGTAGGGCGCATAGGCCATTGTGCCCCGCAGCCCCACCCGACGGAAGATAAGCAGCAGGAGCGCCGCAACGCCCCCCAGAATAATGGCGGAGACCAGAGCCACCAGCACCCCGGGAAAGCCGATCAGCAGACCGATCAGCCCGGCCAGTTTGACATCACCTGCCCCCATCCCGCCGGGCCGCAGAAGAAAAAGCGCAAAGAAGATAGCAAAGCCAACTGCCCCCCCCAGCAGTGCGCTGGAAAAGGTGAGATCGGGCCGCAGGGGGAGCAGGGCCAGGCTTATCACAGCCATTGGATAGACTACGATATTCAGTACCCGTCGATGCTCCAGGTCTATCACCAGAATCAACAGAAAGAGTGCAAAGCAGAGCCAGAGCAACCACGTGCCCGCAGGTGAGGCAGCCCTTAGAAATAATTGAGAAAGATGTAGATAAACGGCAAATAGAATCGAAATCAACAGCACCCCGCCCCCCCGTCGCCAGCCAGCCTTTCCCGGCGGAGGTGTAACTGTACTCCGAAAATAGGGCAACCAGTCGGCCAGCCAGTTGACACCTATCCCGACAGCCAACCCAACGCCCAGATTGAGAAGCAGCCCCAGATTGTTCATCAGGCTGAACTCCCGCGCAACTTTAGACTGAATCGGCTAAACAGGCTTTTGGACGGCTCTGCCTCGGCAGTTGCTGCCTGTTTCTGAGGGAAGAGCGCATCTGCCAGAGCGACGATACGCTTTGCCGACATACTCCTGGGGTTGCCGGTCACAAAAGGAATGCCCCGATTAAGCGAATAGGTCACCAGCCCTGGATCATCGGGAATCGCTAACGCCACCTGCATATTCAGACTTTGGCTGATATCATCCAGAGCCAAGCCGCCGGGCAGCCCGTCCCGGTTGACCACCAATTGGATCTTCTCCCGGGGGAAGCCGTTCTCTTCAGCCGCCCGCAGAAAAAGACCACAACGCCGCAGGGATGTGATCTCCGGCGTTGTCACCAATAGAAGTTTTCCGGCTTTGGAGAGAGCCACCCTTGTCTGAGACTCGAAGATCGAACCGGCATCGACAATAATCACATCGTTATACTGGGAGAGAATGTGCAGAACTTTCTCAAAAATTTCCGGCGTCAGACTCTCCGCATCGTCCAGACGCTGGCTGCTGGGCAGCACCCGCAGACCGCTGGGGTGCATAGAGAGCACGCCTACCACCAGGTCTGCGTCCATTTCGTCGCCGTGTTCCAGAATGTCGCCCAGACTAAAATCTACCTGCAAATTCAACGCCGTACTCAGATCCCCAAAACTGCCCTGTCCATCCACCAGTACAACCCCTTTCTCCGTGCGCTCGCGAATAGCCACGGCCAGATTCACGGCAAGGGTTGTTGTGCCTGCTCCCCCTTTGGGGCTGACGATTGTAATGATCTCGCATTGGGGCAGATAGGCGCTGATGTTGATCTCGGCCTGCCGGCTGCGACGGATCGATTCCAGCTGAAGCAACTGATTGACAGCGCCGATCACGTCTGAATCATTCAATGGCCGGGTCAGAAAAGCCCGTGCCCCGGCCAGTAGCACCTCTTGCACATAGCCCACAGCCGACTGTTCTGTGATGGAAATAATCGGAACCGAAGGGGCCAGGATGGCCAATCGACGCACAGTCTCCAGGGGCGAGGCATCGGAGATTTTATTATCGACCAGAATAATCTCGATCTCGTGATTGTGCTGGCCGAGAACCCGCAGAGCCTCCTGACAGCTACTGGTAAATTGCAGCGCAAAATTCCGTTCCACGGCGAAAATTCGTTGAATCTGATTTGTGGTTTCTGCCCCATCGCTGACAACCAGAACGTAGTATGCGTTGTTTTTCATAGCCCACTCATAACTGGGGTACTATTCGCCGCCAGTCGTTTGGGGAACTTCCGACTGGTTTTGAATCAGGGATTGAATCTGAGAGATGCCCTCGTTTGCAGGCGAAAGAGAAGGCTCGGATGTGCGGGCGCTGCGATTGGCTGCAAAGTCCAGCGGCACGTCGATTTCCAGCTGGAAGTAGTCGATCAGATACTGTTCATCCACCGGGGAGACAGCCAAGAGCGAATTGTTGCCCGGCGAGCGCAGCAGCAAATCCATCGGTGCGCCGGAATCGATCAAATACTTGAGAATGAGCGCCTCCTGGGGGGCTACGGAGAGCAGGATGGCATCGGGAAGAGGGATAATGCCCTCCTTGGCAATCGAACGGCTCATCAGCCCTTTAATCTCCAGATTTTGCAGGCTCAGAAAAGTGGTCAGTGTCTTGTCGTTGGATACCTGGCCATTTTCATCCGTATAGTCGAATTCGCTTGTATAGGCAATATCGACATGCTGGCCGATTGCGAGCAGCCCCAATTGACCGGCCAGAGCGGCGGTTGGCATGGCGACCAGCACTTCGTCCCGATTCATTGTATAGAGTACAGGTGAGTTGGGATCAGCCGGGTCGGCCAGCCGGGGCGACACCAGAATCTCCCCCAGGGTGATGGGGGCAAGGGTCATCTTGCCGATCACATCCTCAATGTTTGCAATGTGTTCTTTGGGGGCCATCACAGCCGGCACTTCCAGCAATGTGACCATACCTGTATTGATCGCCACAAAGGGCGCAATGTCAGCCGTAGCCACAATCACCGAGACTGTAGCCACATTCTCAACACTCGCTGACCGGGCCGCCGAGGCCAGCCCATTGACAATTTGAAAGGTCATCAGCCCGGCCAATAGGGCGAGAAGCACGCCCGAAGTTAACCACAGCCATCCGCGTCGTTGTTTCATCTTACGCTCCACCCACTACTCTAAATAACCGTGTAATCGTCAAGAAATACCATATGGATTTCGCAGAGACGATTCCCGGAATGAGACCGATAACCCATTTCTTGACGTTTGTTTACAGTGTCCGGTGTTTACGCTGTCCGGAGCTATGCTGTCCGGTTATTCTGCTGGAAAAGACAAAGGGAGGGCACTGCGCGCCCTCCCTTTGAATCGGAATTGATTTGGTTGTGCGTTTCGCAGTTTGGTCAGATCAATTTGGTTCAGGTCTCTGCGAATATACGCTTCCGCTCCAAAAAGAGAGCCTTAGCCACCGGCGAAGGCGCCTTGCAACTCCTCCAGATAGGAGGCAATTTCACCTCCCAGGGCAGTAACAGCCGCGATACAGACGACGGCAATGAGGGCCAGAATCAGGCCATACTCGGCCAGGCTCTGGCCTTCTTCGTTCTCAGCAATGGTAAAGAGATTCTTGGTGTAGAAATAGTGCTTCATCCACTGGGACATTGTGACCTCCTGTAGTCAGATCCGATTGAAAATGTGTTTACAAGAAACAGACAAAAACACGGGTCAGAGTCATTGGGGGAGTAGATAGTTACGTTTGATACATAGGCTGGTTCTCCGTCGGCTCTTCAGCATTCAAGAGTGCGTTTTTCTGTGTGCCATCAGATTATCCCTATGTCGCCTGCAAGCCAATGGTACGCTTGGGGGAATATACTCTGCTATCAGACTCCTTTCATTGAACCTCGATCAACTGAGCTACCTGCTTGTTTCTGCTCAGCTAAGGGCTTGTCAAAGAATAACTTCCCGTTTTGGTGCGTCGCACTGTCCAG
>JAHDWH010000235.1 GCA_023384455.1 Caldilineaceae bacterium
ACTTGTGGGTAATGATTAGCACAGTGGGGGAGGTTGGGAGGGGGTGAGCAGTTACTTCCGCAGCCACATTCTGGAGTTCCAGGACGATTCCTATCGTCTGCGCCAGAGCCTGGCCCGGCATGGAATTGGGCCAGGGTAGCGATTGCACAGGTGAAGGGAGCGCACAGGCCAATTTTCTTGACGCTGTTGGGCCTTTGTGCTATCGTTTTCAGGTACTCTGCCCCCGTAGCTCAGAGGATAGAGCAGAGGTTTCCTAAACCTTTGGTCGTGGGTTCGACTCCCGCCGGGGGCGCACTGGCCTATGCAGTGGTTTTCAATTTTTCAGCTACTATCTGTAGTGGTTTGCGGCTCCTCCCCCCCCACACCACCGGAGATGCGGGTGCGCATCCGGCGGTCCGGCTGTGTGATGGCGGCATTGTACTGTCGCGTTGAGCCATTTCTTTATACAGTTACATCGACAACGCTGCCAGGGACTTTGCTATAGCTACCGCCCCTGTCGGGTGTGCCAAAAAGAGGGGGCAGGTTTCAGAAACCTGCCCCCTCTTTCGTCCTATACCACCCGCTCACTAAACATCCCACTCGCCGGGTCTTTGAGAATCATCTTCACCTTCCCGTCGGGCATCGTCTCCTGTTTGATAATGACCTGGCCGTCGTGATGCTGCACGGCTTTGCTGATACGTGGCGTAGAGCCGCCCCGCCACTCCATCTCCACCGGCTCCCACTGCCGGGAAGCTGCCGAGCGATAGCAGGCATCCATCACCGCGTTGACCACATAGCCGTCATAGAAGGTCTCCACCGGAGCCCGGCCCTCGTCCATTGCGTTGAACATATCTGTAAACATATCCACATAGCCCAGCTCGCTCAGTTCGTCGCCCACGGGGAAGAGCCAGCCGCTGGCGCTCTCCGCCTTCTCGGCCACATAGCCCTGGCCCGCGCCGGAGGTAAACATCTCGAAACCTGTGCGCAGAAAGTGGTTGAGCCAGATGGTCCCTTCGGTCCCGCTCACCTCATCCCGCAGGTCCATCCCCCCCCGAAAGGTCCACGAAACCTCGAACTGACCCACAGCCCCGCTCTCGAATTTGACGAGGGCGATGGCGCTGTCCTCGGCTTCGATGGGATGAACGAGTGTGTCGGCCCAGCACATTACCTCCACCGGTCGATTGCCCTTGCCCATATAGCTGCGCATAATCTCGATGCAGTGGCAGCCCAGATCAATAATCGCGCCGCCGCCGGCCTGCTTGGCGTCCCAGAACCAGCTGCTGTGGGGGCCGGGGTGGGTCTCCCGGGAACGGGCCCACAGCACGTCGCCAACCGCGCCGGCCTGTACCGCGGCGATGGATTTCAGCGCTTTGGGGGTGTAGACCAAATCCTCCAGATAGCCGGCGAAGACCCCCGCCTTTTCCACAATCTCCAGAATGCGCTTGGCCTCGGCCCCATTGCGGGCCAGGGGTTTGGTGCAGAGGATGGCCTTGCCCGCCTCCGCGGCCAGACGCACGGCCTCCTCGTGCAGGTGGTTGGGCAGACCGATGACCACCGTATCCGTATCCGGGTGCTGGATGGCCCCGGCCATATCGTCGGTCCAGTGGGGAATTTTCCACGCGGCAGCAGATTCTTGCGCCTTTTGCGCGCTGCGGGAGTATACTACTTCCACCCGGTCCCGGTTGCGCTGGCCGTGCAGGGCCAGGGTGTAAAACATACCGATCAGGCCCGTGCCCAGCATCGTGACTTTGTGCTGTGTATCCATCTGTTTCTCCTGGAGTGGTGAATGATTCGGGAACGATAAATGGAGATGTGGGTAGTTTACATCCGAGCAATCGGGTGGTCAAGCAGACCGCACGGAATGGTCCATATAGCCCGCTTAGAATGACCTGAAATTCCTATTAACTCAACTTCTGATGCAGTCGAAATGTGACACAGCCCGTATTGTTTCGTGCTTGTCGTGCTGATTCCATTCCGGAGGTTTTTGTGGACCATTCTTTGGCTGCCCCTATGACAATGCCTGTCTGGACAACTGCTTTCTTTGCGGCGATGTTGGCCGCCATCGCCACCTTTCCGCTTGTGGCGGAACACTGGTGGCATCTCAACCGCAACAAACTGATTGTCAGTGTTGCTCTCAGCCTGCCTGTTCTTCTCTTCCTGCTCGCCAACGATCTCTATTCTCCCATCGAACACGCGGCGGAGGAGTACTTCGCATTTATTGTCCTGCTGGGTTCCCTTTTTATTATTTCCGGCGGCATTCTCGTCGAAGGCGACATCCGGGCCACGCCGATGGTCAATACGGGTTTTCTGGCGCTGGGCGCGGTTCTCGCTTCCATAATGGGCACGACCGGGGCCAGTATGCTGCTCATACGCCCCCTGCTGCGCACAAACAGCGAGCGCAAATTTACCCTGCACACCCCCATCTTCTTCATTTTTATTGTGTCGAATGTGGGCGGGCTGCTTACACCCCTGGGCGACCCGCCCCTCTTTCTGGGTTACCTGCGCGGCGTCCCCTTCGAGTGGACCTTTGGCCTGTGGCAGGAGTGGTTTGTGGTCAGTGCCTTCCTCCTGGCCGTCTATTTTGTGATAGACACCCGGTCCTACACCAAAGAGCGAGAGGTGGACATCGCCATCGACCGGCGGCGGGTCGAACCGTTGAAGGTGAGCGGCACATTCAATCTGGTCTGGCTGTTGGGGGTGGTGCTGGCCGTGGCTTTTCTCAACGAAAAGTACATCGGCGAGGCGGCCCACTACTTCACCCGGGAGTGGGTGATGATTGGGATGGCCGGGCTGTCCTGGTGGCTGACGCCCCAACTCCTGCGCCAGAAGCAATCCTTCAGCTTCGGACCGATTGCCGAAGTGGCTGTGCTTTTTGTGGGCATCTTCATTACAATGATTCCCGCGCTGATCCTGCTGGAACAACACGGCGGGAAACTCGGCCTGACCCACCCCTGGCAATTCTTCTGGGGGACGGGCCTGCTCTCCTCCTTCCTGGACAACGCCCCCACGTACTTGACTTTCTTCTCCCTGGCCCAGGCGTCATCGGGTGATCTGGGCACTCTTTACCCGGCGATGGAGATGGTGCAGCACATTCCCACAAACATTCTGGCCGGTATCGCCTTGGGTGCGGTTTTTATGGGGGCGATGACGTATATCGGCAACGGCCCCAATTTTATGGTCAAGGCCATCGCCGAAGAGAGCGGCATCAAAATGCCCAGCTTTGGCGGTTATCTCAAATGGTCGTTGGTTGTGTTGCTGCCGATCTGGGCGCTGGTCACAGTGCTCTTTCTGCTCTAATGGGATCGGGGAATGGAGACTGGGGACTGGGATTGTACCCAGTCCCCAGTCTCCATTCCCTAATCACCGCTACCCCCGCATCTGCTCGATCAGCGGGTCGATCTCCCCGATTCGCGCAAACTCCTCGTCCCAGAAATCCTGGCTTGCCATCTTGCGGATATATTCCGGGCCGTAGCCAAAACGGGTCCACAGCCCTTCCTTCATCTGCTGCAAACGCTGCTGCTGGCCGTCCCGGTTCAGATCAATAATCTCGCCCAGGCTGGCCCCCAGAAAGACGCTCTTGGCCCACATCTCCAACTGTTCGTCGTCGGGCTGACCGCCGTTGCGGGCGTAGAGCGCCTGGCTCACCGACGGGTAGCGGTCGTAGCTGTCTGTGGCAATCGTCACGACGTTATCCTCCGGGCCCAGCCCTAGATAGCGGGCGGTTTTGATGGCCCCGATGACGTTGCAGACACAACTGGGGCCAAATTTTCCCTGCAACGAGTGGGCCAGCGCCGGCTCCACGCCCAGCCGCTCGACCAGCACAGCCCCGCCGGACTGCATCACTTCCATCCCCCGCACAGTCTCCTCGTCGTGGATCAGCATCAGCAGGTCGGAATTGAAGACGTTATGGATGAGCGTCACCATTTTGTCGCCGATGCCCTCGATGCGGTGCTGGCCCTGGCCGCCGTTGTAGAGGGTGGGGCACTCCCGGGGTTCCAGTACGACGGTTTTGCTGTCCCGCCAGATGGTTTTGATCTGATCCCCCGCGGCCAGTGTGCCCGCGCTGCCCGGCGCGCTGACAAAGGCCGCCACCCGCCCGTTGCCGTGGATGCGCGCCGCCTGCACGGCCGCGTCCCCGGTCACGTAGCGGTGGAAGCGATAGTTGGGCAGCAGCTCGAACTGGGCCAGCACCATATATTTGTCGGGCTTGCTGATATACTCGCTGTGGGTGCGTTCTAGGGTCAGAATCACATCCGATTCGGTGCCCGGGGTCAGGTCCAGCTCGCCGCCATATTTGCGGATGCGCGCGTAGCGCTCCACGCTCATATTGTCGGGCATTACGACGACGGCCTGATAGCCTTTGAGTTTGCTGACGTAGGCCGTGCCGATGCCAAAGTTGCCTGTGCTGGGGCCGATCACCCGCTTGTCGCCGGGACGCAGATTGTCCAGCACTTCGGCCTCGGCCAGGGTGGCATAGGCCGGGCCAACTTTCATCGAGCCGCTGGGAAAGTTGCGCCCGCTGAGGACGATAATATTGGCTTCCACGCCGGTCAATTCGGGGGGCAGAACCAGATGTTCCACTTCGCTGCCCGTATTTTTCCAGTTGATATTGAAAAGGTTCAGCGGGCTGGTTTCGTCGCTGTGCAGGGCGGTGCGTGCCTGGCTACGCAGGCTTTCGGGCAAGAGCAGGGGGTTGCGCATTTCGGCATAGGTGGGGCCGGGAACAAGTGGAGATTTCATACGGGTTTCCTGTGTGTGGGTTCAAACCAAAAAAGATCACTTCTCCAGCGCATCGTTCAGGAGCACTGTCGTCTCTGTCACCGCCACAGCGGGGGAGATTCCGCCGTCGATCACCTTCACCAGCATATCCCCCGCATAGCCCCACACCTGGGACATTGCAGGTTGCCGGGGTTCTGGTCGGGCTGTATTGGCCTGGGCTATAAAGGCCGCCAGCAGAGGATCGGTCACTTGGGCATCCCGGTGTCCGGGCAACCGGTGGGCTGTTTGGGCCAGAATGGTGCCGCTTTCGCCGCTGGCGATATGCCGGGCCAGATGCAGGGCCAACTGCTGTTGGGCCGCTTCCACAATCGGATTGAGAAAAACCCCATCGCCACTGAGCCAGGGCCGGGCCGGGCCAGCCGGACCAGCCGGCAACGGAGCCACGCCCAGATTGTCGCCCAGGGCTTGACGCAGATCGCCGCTGCTCCACGGGCCATCCACAAAGAAGGCAAATTCGCCCTTTTTGAAGCGGTCGATGAGCATCCCATAATCCGGGCGGACGAAGCTGCCGGGGGTTTGGGAGAGTTGCCCCAGCCAGCCGAGAAAGTGGGCTGTGCCCGGTGTGCGGTCCAGGACGACCCGACCCGCAGCATCGAACAGTTCCCCGCCATAGGCCGGGATGCCCCAGTAGAGATGGTAAAAATTCAGGTAAAGCCCCGCACCCTGGGCTGGATTGGCCGCGGCCAGGGCCAGCAGGTCGTCGGTGGTGGCGGGCAGTTCCGCCTCGTTCACCAGGGAGCGGTTGTAGTAGAGACCGACCAATTCGTAGTTGGTGGGCAGGCCGTAGAGTGTGCCGTCGATGGAGAGATTGTCCCGCGCCGGGGCCATCCACTGCTCGCTTTCGCCTGCTGCCAGCCGGTCGGAGAGGGGCAACAGCGCGCCGGCCTCCACCAATTCCCGCAGCCACCAGGCCGGCGCAAGAATCAGGTCTGGTCCGCCGCCCGCGGCCACCGCGTCGGCATAGGCCTGGGGCAGATCGTTGTGGGCTACGTAGAGGGTCTGCACGGTGATAGCCGGATTGGCCCCGGCAAAGTTTTCCAGAATCTGTGTCAGCGCATCGCCATCCGCCCTGGCCCAGCTATGCCAGAGGGTAACCGTGCCGCTGGTGGCTTCCGGCGTGGGTGTAGGCGTTTGGGGCGCTGTCGGTTGTGGCGCAGGGGTGGCCGTGGAGACCGCCACCGCCGGTTCGCCTGGCGCAGATGTGGGGATCGGCGGTTCAGGCGTCGGTGTCGGCGTCGCTTCCTGGCAGGCCGCCAATAGCAGTATTGACAGTGTAAGAGTCAGAATCCATCCGCAAAGTTTCATTCAGCGATTGCTCCAGAAGACCCGATCTTTCTCACGTTTCACGCCTCACTTTTCCACTATTTGGCGTCGAAAACCTCGCCCACCGGGACGGCGAAACCGGGCAGGAGTTTGGATGTGGCGCTTTCGCCCCGGTGAAATTTGCCGTATTCTGTGTATTCGTTGCCGTCCAGGGCCAGAACAGTGACTGTCTCCGTCTCCGGGTCCACAATCCAATACTCAGGAATGCCTGCCTGGGCGTACTCCTGGCGTTTGTAGACCAAATCCCGTGCCCGGTCTTTGGCGCTGCCGCTGACGACCTCTACCACCAGATCAGCGCCTTCCCAGTATTCTTCCCCGCGGCGGTTGTCGTGGCCGGCCAGCATCAGCACTACATCCGGTTCGCGGAATTTGCCCGGCCATAAACGCACACGCAGACCAGAAGGTAACACCGTCGCAGATGCGTGTTTTTCACAAAAACGGGTCAACATCCGCACAAAAAGTGCCAAGATAATCTGATGGCGTTGGGTTGGCCTGGGCAGTACCTCCACCGTTCCGTTAGAAAATTCCACGCCCCGCTCGGTTTCCAAAGCGAAGTATTCCCATTCGCTCCACTGGCCCTGAGCCGGAAAAAGATGGGCGATCTCCCAGGTCGGCTGTCCGCGGACAGGCGGGGTGGCGTAGGCGGTTGGGGTGGACATTGGGATTCTCCTTTTCACGACGGCGGACAACGGGCCGACGACGACTGCTGCTCACCCCCTCCCAACCTCCCCCACAGTGGGGGAGGAGTCGCTCCAGTTCCCTCCCTAGAATGGGGAGGGTGGGGTGACTGAACAGGTACGGCTCTATTGTACGACAAGGCGCGGTGGGGTGTCTATTTTGTCCGCACGCCTCAACCCCCAACCCAGTCTGCGCTCAAAACAGAAACGCTCTGACCCACAGGTCAGAGCGTTTTGCATTCAATCTTTGGGTCCGGCACAGAAAGCCGCTGTACCTGTTCAGTCACCCCACCCTCTCCATTCCAGGGAGGGAACACTGGATCGACTCCTCCCCCAAAGTGGGGGAGGTTGGGGTCACAAGCCGCTGTTACTGCCAGGTATAGCGCCCCTTCTGCTCTTGGGGAAGCGCATCAAAGCTCTTCATTGCGCTGCCCCGCTCCGCCTTCAACCCGGCCCGGTCGGCAATCTCCTGGGCCAGTTGTGGGTTATAGGGCATATCTTCCCGAATCATTTGGGTAGAGCCTTCCGGGGTAAAGATCACCTGCAAGGCCGCATCCTCGGCAGTTGCGCCGATACGCTCCACAACCACATACATACGTTTGATGTGCCCCCAGTCCATCGTCTTCTGGATGCTCCAAAGACGCAGGGGACTGCGCACAATCAACGCATCTTCCGTCACTTCGTAGGTGCTGGAGTAGTCAATAATATGACCCCAAAAAAGCAGCGCACCCCAAATGATAAAGGTCCAGGCCATAGCCTCCACAAAGAAGACCTGATTTATCCCCATAGAAAAGGTGAGCATACCGGCCACCATCACAGCAACCGCCGCGCTCATAGACTTTGGCTTGCCCTTGAAGATCAACCGTTCAACGCTGGCTTCTGCCTGTAGAGTCTCTGTCATCTGGAGCATTCCTTCCGTCCCGGATTGTGAAAAATATCCCGTACCCATTCCTGTCAGTATAGCCGGATTTGGGCAGATTCTCAAATTTCCCCAGGTAACTGTTGAGCCACCCCACCCTGCCCCTCCCTATGCCAGGGAGGAAGTGGAGCGACTCCTCCCCCGCAGTCGGGAGGTTGGGCGGGGGTGAGCAGTTACTTCCGCAGAGAGGAATGCCATTCCTCCCTACTTCACCAGCCGATAGCCCCGCCCGCGTACGGTTGTGACAAAGCGGGGGGAAGACGGGTCTGGCTCCACCTTTTGGCGCAGACGGCTGATGAGCTTTTCGATCCGGGCATCGTCCACTTCGTCGATATAGCCATCGCCCCAGACCCCCGTGACAATCTGGTATTTGTCGATGATCTTCTCCGCATTCTCAAAAAAGAGCGTCATCAACTGATATTCCAGTTTTGTCAGCGTCTCCACAGGCTGACCGTCTACCAATACTTCGCCGCTCTCCATATCCAGCCAGAGACCGCTTGCCGTCGCGCCTGCCTTCTCGGGAGCGGACCGCTTTTGCAGGGATTCTTCCCTGGCCTGCGCATAGAGGGCAAAGAGACGGCAAAAGGCCCGGAGTTTGCCATCCACACGCACAAGCAGGTGCATCTCCTCCAGCCGGGAAATCTCAACCGGGTCCGCCTCTGCTCCGCCAAAGAGCGCAAGCAGGCCACTCTTTTGGCCGGGTGTGCAATTCTGCCAGATTTTGCGCAGCTCCTGGGCCAGAAGCGGGTCTTCTTGTAGCTGGGCCACCAGATGACGCTGCACCTGCCAGTGATCGACGCCGGCCTCTTTTCCGGCCAACGCGTCCAACAGGCGTTGGGTTGCGCCGCTCAAAAGCCCCGGATGTCCCCCGGTCCACAGGTAGAGAAATTCCACATCGGACTGTTCGATCTCCACCCCGCCATTCTCCGCCGCATCCCGCACAAAATGAGCCGCATCCCCCGCGGTCAGGGGGGCCAGATGCCAGGGATTCTGCAGAAAGAGTTCGCAAAATTCAGCGCAATGATCTTCGGAGCGGGTATCGCTCAAAGGATGCACAGTGGCGGTGACATAGACCAGAGCGGAGTCAAAACGATCCTTTTTGGCCCGTAAATTCAAAAAGACCCGGGAATCCACACGGGCGAAGGGTTCATCAAATTCATCGAAGAGAAGTACTACCTTGCGGCGGCTGCTTTCGACCGCTGCGCTCAACCCCCGGCTGAAATTGAGCGGAATCTGAAACTCGCTCGACGGTGTGGTCAAGCGTTCGTAGGCAATCGTCAGCTCTTCGTTGGCGGCCAGCGCGGGGTCACTCTCTTGCAGGCAGCGCAGAATCAATTCATAGATGCCCTGATCCGTCACCTCTGCCATCCGGTTGCAATCGACATAGACGGGCAGAAATTCTTTGGCAGCCTCGCCCAACTCCTTCTGCCAGACATCGGGCTGGGCCAACAGCCGCAACAATTCCGACTTGCCCAGATTGCTATACCCGGTGATTTCGACACAGGCCGAGACGTGCAGCCGTTGCAGAATTGCCAGAACGTCGGTGTGTCGTGTATAGCTTCCATCGGAGAAGCGCAAAGCAGATGGCATGGGAAAGTCCCTGGAACGGAAATATGAAACATAAAGCAGAACGTAACTGCTCACCCCTTGAGTTTGGCTCTCTGGGGGAAGAAGGGAGGTTGCGAAGACAAAGAAG
>JAHDWH010000236.1 GCA_023384455.1 Caldilineaceae bacterium
ACGTCTTCACGTTTCACGTCTTCACGTTTCACGTCTTCACGTCTTCACGTTTCCACACGCAAATTGCGTTGGCTGCGATTCGTCTACAGGTGGACGCATTCACCCATTGGCAGGGGTTGTGGGTGGGAAAGAAATCTCTTCTCCACCGCGAAAGGGTACTGTCCAGGTCCAGACCCAGCGCGGCACACAGAAACTCTGCTCGAATTTGCCCGATGCGCACCCTAAGAGTCTCTTGTCAGCGCAGCAGAAAGCCATAGGCCAGGGGATCGTCCGGGTCGATGAGCAGCTCGTTGCGCCCGCAGATATAGGCGCTGCCGCTGATCTGGGGAATGACCGCAGGCTGACCGGCAAAGGTGGTTGTCTCCACAACCGTTCCGCTGAAGGTGGTGCCCAGAATACTCTCCACTGTAAACGGCTCGCCCAGGCCGATTTCACGCCGGGCAAAGTGGAGCGCGGCCCGGGCGCTGACACCGGTGCCTGTGGGTGAGCGATCCACTTCGCCATCGGCAAAGATGCAGACATTGCGGCTGTGATGGGCCGGGTTGCGCGCCGGTCCGGTGAAAATTGTGCCGTAAAGAAAGCTCAAATCCGGCTCGACGGGATGGCGAATGGGTAGATTTGCCATCACCGAGCGCTTGATGCGCATCCCCACATCGATCAACTCCCGGAAGTTTTCCGGCTGCAACCCCACGCCTACCTCCTCCGCCCGGCAAAAGGCATAGAAGGCACCGCCAAAGGCCACATCCAGCCGCACCATTCCCAGACCGTCTACCGTCACCCGGCGATCCCTGGCATAGACAAAGGAAGGCACGTTGTGAAACCAGACCTCGACCACCTGCCCTTCCTCCTGACGGGCAAAGGCGGTCACCCGGCCCGCGGGGGTGTCCAGGCGGATTTCCAGCACCGAAGGGTCTTCCAGCGTCGGTTCGCCCGTAAGCAGCCCGGTCTCCACACCCACCTGGGCCAGGGCGATGACGCCGTGACCGCACATTGTGCTGAAGCCTTCGTTGTGGACAAAGAGCACCCCCGCGTGGCCGTCCCGGGTGACCGGTTCGGTGAGGATAGCCCCGTACATATCCGCGTGACCCCGAGGCTCCCACATTGTGGCCGTACGCAACCGATCCCATCTGCCTTTCGCATAGCGACGTTTTGCCAGCATCGTGGCACCGGGGAAATCGGGCAGACCGCTGGTAAAAATACGCAGGGGTTCGCCTGCGGTATGCGCGTCGATGGCCGTGATGCGGGTCCAGTGATCCGGCGGGGACCAGGTGGATGTGGGCATGGGAATGTCCTTTGCAAAGGAGATTGGAGACTGGGGACTGGGGATCGGGGCTGTTCCCAGTCCCCAATCCCTACTCCCCAGTCTCCGACATTACGGCAAATACAACACCAGTCGTTGGGTCGCCACTACTCTCTCCCCCATCCGCCATTCCAGCACGCCCGCGCTGGCGCCGGCGGACCAGAGGCCAGGGGGGGGTAGCTGCAAGCGGCGGTAGGGGCGCACCTGTTGGCGCTCCCAGGTGGGCAGAAAGAGCGCGCTTGTCTCGCCCTCGGCCCGCACAAACCAGCGCTTCTGCTCCCCGTCATAGAGCCGATCCAGCCCGGTCAAGCGGGGGCCGACGCTGAGATTGGCCCAGGCGAAGCTGTTGTCCGCGGCGGCAATCAGGGCCCGGGCGTCGAAGTAGCGCTCCTGGCTGCCCAAAACGATCACAAAAAGCTGATGGCCGTTGCGGTCAATCCCGGCGATGAGGGACTGGCCGGCGGCTGTGGTTGTCCCGGTTTTCACCCCGTTTGCGCCTGGATAGGTGCCCAGCAGTTGGTTGGTGGAAATCAGCGGGTGGCCGGCCACCTGGGCCGAAGCCGTCCCCACAATCTGGCGAAAGAGGGGGTATTCCCAGAGCAGCCGGGTGAGGACGAGCAGGTCCTGGGCGCTGCTGCTCTGGCCGGCGGCGTCAAAGCCATTGGGGTTGACAAAATGGGTCTGGGCCAGCCCCAACTCCTGGGCGCGCAGATTCATACGCTGGACAAAGAGATGAAGCTGGCCGGAGTGGTGACGGGCCAGGGCCAGGGCCGCGTCGTTGCCGCTGGGGACGAGCAACCCCCAGAGCAGCTCCTCCGCGGTCAGCAGTTCCCCCCGGACCAGACCCATTGTGGCCTCGCCTACCAGGTCTTCCTGCTCCACCACTACCCGCTGGTCCAGCCCGCCCCGCTCCAGAATCAGCAATGCGGTCATCAATTTTGTCAGGCTGGCCGGTGGGCGGCCCGTCCCGGCGTTGGATTCGATGAGTACCCGGTCGGCGTCCAGGTCATAGACCAGCACAGCCTGGGCGCTGATCGATTCGGGTGGACGGCCTGCCTGCTCCATCTGGCGCAACTGACCGACGGTCAGCCCCTGGGCCGTGGGCAGATCGCTGTCCAGGAGGGTGGGCGGGCCAAAGCCGCAGAGGAAGAGGGCGAGCAGGGCCAGGGCAGCTACCAAAAATCGGTGATGCCCAATGGCAGGGGCGCTGCTCGCTGCGTCCCTACGGGTGCGAAATTCGGGTGGGTTTTCGATAAGGCTGGTGTGAAAGTTCACGGGCGTCTGTGCGGGTGGGTCGATGGCTGTTATGGGCATTTTAGCGCAGACGGGGGGAAAGGTAAAGGGGCGCGGGCGGGGCAGTTTAGAAGGCGGAAACGATGACATTGGTGTCGAGGACAACACGCAGACGCTCAGTCACTCAGCAGGTCCCCGTCGATGGCAAGGCCACGGGCGATAACGTCCTGGCGAATTTCTTCGGCCACCTGCTGGAAACGAGCCACAATTTCCGTGCGCGGAACGTCGCACAAAAGTTGTGCCCTACGTCTGGCTTCCATACGTATTTGGGCCGGAGAAAGGGGGACGCGATGTGTAGCGGGACGTTGCCGCTTCAAATAATCGACAAGTTCAACCACCAGCGTCAGGTCTTCTTCTGGAAAAACTGTCAGGTCTGAGGCGACCCGACCAATCAAGCGTTCGGCTGTTGCACTGCTCATTGCAGACTCCTTATCTTTAGCTTTGTGAATCTGACCTAGTCTATCATCGGCAATCCGTGCTGTAAAATGGAATGTGGACTGATATAGCCCCAAAGGAGCAAAGAATGTTATCTTCACACAGCGCAACGTGGAGAATCAAAGCAAGTCTGGTCGCCGTGCTGATTCTGTTGCTGATCAGCGCCACCGTCGCGCCCGTCGCCAGGTCACCACCTCTGCCGTTCACAATGAATCCTGGGCGTATTTACGCCGGAGTGTACTATACATTTGGCTGATTCCCAGAATCAAAACTCTCACCCCCTACCCCCCAACTAACACCTTCAACACCCCTCGCCGCCCCGCGTGTTCCAACGCGGCCACCCCGTCGTCCAGCGAATAGCGGGCGTGGATCAGCGGCTGCACCGCCATCGCGCCCTCTGCCAGCAGACGGATGGCCGGCGGGAAGGGTCCGCAGCGGCTGCCGAGAAGGGTAATCTCGTCCACCACCAGACTGCTGATGTCGAAGGCGGGCAGGTCGGCGGCGAAGGTGCTTTTCAGGGCCAGGATGCCGCCGGGCCGCACCAGTTGTCGGGCCAGGGCAAAGCCGTCGGGTGAGCCGGTGACTTCCACCACCAGATCCGCGGGACGGGCGAGGAGTTCGGTCAGGGCTGCCGGATCGTCCGTGCGGGCGGTGGAGATATGGCGTTCGGCCAGGATTGCCAGTTTGACGGGGGTACGGCCCAGGGCTGTCAGATCGCAGCCTGTGCGGGCCAACACCTGGGCCACCAGCAGCCCCAACCGTCCATCCCCCAGCACATAGACCCGCTGATCCGGGCGAATGTGACACTGTTCCAGCAGTTGCAGGGCCGCGGCCAGGGGCTCCACAAAGACCGCGTGTTCGTCGGGCAGGGCTTCGAGCAGGGGGTGCAGGTTGGCAACGGGCAGGGTGAGGAAGTCGGCGAAAGCCCCGTCCCGGCGGATGATGCCCAGGGATTCCCGACGGCGGCAGTGCTTGCCCAGGCCGCGACGGCAGAGGTCGCAGTGGCCGCAGCCGATGTTGAGTTCCCCGGCCACCCGCTGGCCCACCCACTCTTCGTGGCCGGGGGCTTTCACCACTTCCCCCACAAATTCGTGGCCCAGCACGCCCCGGTAGCCCTGCTTGTAACCGGCCAGCAGTTGCAGGTCCGTGGCGCAGATGCCCGCCAGCCGCACCCGGATCAGCGCTTCGCCCGGGCCGGGGCTGGGTGTGGGATACTCTCTGTCCAGAACGGGTCCGGTATCGGTCAGGCGGAGTGCGCGCATTGGCTTTGCCCCCAATTAAAAACAGCGCAGCCGGACGGCTGCGCTGTTTTCGGTTCTGTCTAGCTCTGGGTAACCAGCTTGCTTGTGGCTGGCTCTGGCGTGACTGTGCCAAAGAGCGCCCGTTCTTCCCAGGCCACCACCATCGGCGCAGCAGTGAAGATCGAGCTATAGGTTCCCGAAATCAGCCCCACCAGCAGGGTGGACATAAAAATTTGCAGGGTTGCTCCACCGAAAATAATGATAGCAACCAGAATCAGCATAGCTGTCACCTGTGTCGAAATCGAGCGTTGGGCTGTCTCGATCAGGCTGCGGTTGGTGACCGTAGCGTAGGATTCGTTGCGGTAGCGGCGCAGATTTTCCCGAATGCGATCGAAGATAACGATTGTATCGTTGACCGAAAAGCCGATAACCGTCAAGGCGGCGGTGAGAAAAAGCGCGTCGATCTCCCAACCGGCAATCAGATTCATAATCGCCAGGAAGGAGATGGTGACCAGCACGTCGTGGATCAGGGCGACAATGGCTGCTGTGCCAAAGCGGAAGGGGTGGGAGACTTCCCGGAAGGCGAAGGCGATGTAGACCAGAATCAGCAATGAGGCGGCAATGACAGCCAGCAGCGCAGCCCGGCTCGCTTCGGCGCCGATGGTAGGGCCGATACTGCGGTAAGAGCGCTCGTCAAAGCTGCCAAAGCGGGCGCTCACCCCAGCGCTGATGGCGTCCTTCTGGTCCGGGTCGATTGTCTTCAATTTAAGCTGGACGGTGCGCCCATCATCTTCTACCAGAAAGGCGGTTGTATCTGGGAAGCCTGCCTCAACAAAGACCTGGCGTACATCCGTGGGGGCCACGGCCTGTTCAAAGCGCATCTCCCATTGGGTGCCGCCGGTGTAGTCGATGGCCAGAGGCAGGGGCGTGCCCGTCGTGATCGCATGCCAGATCATAAAGAGAATGCCGGGCAGAATGGCGATCAGGGAGATGCTAAACCAGAGTTTGCGTCGTTCGACAAGATTCATATCCAGGATTCCTCGTTAGTGTCCAATGCCCGACTGGGTACAATCGGCAATGAAAAGTGGACGCTGATACACGCGGAAACAGATGATCTGCGCAGATCAATTCAGATCCGCGTCATCTGCGTCCCGCATTTTCAGCTTAGTATCCGATCAGACCGCGATTATCCAGCAGCTTTTGGCCCTGGGTTGACAGAAAAGCCCGCATAAATGTTCGTGTAGCAAAAACTGCCGTGAACATTGAGAGCAACACACCGATTGCCAGGGTAATGGCAAAGCCTTTGACAATACTGGCCCCAAAGTTGTTACCAAACCAGTAGAGCACGGCACAGGAGATCAGTGTGGAGAGATTGCCGTCCCGAATGGCAGGCCAGGCCCGGCTGAAACCGGTCTCGACAGCCAGGCGAACGGACCGTCCCGCCCGCAGCTCTTCCTTCATCCGCTCAAAAATCAGGATGTTGGCGTCCACCGCCATACCGATGGAGAGGAGGAAACCGGCGATGCCCGGCAAAGTGAGGGTGACGGGCAGGAGCTTGAAGATGGCGATATTGAAGGCTACATAAGCCGAGAGCGCCACATCGGCCAGCAGACCGGGCAGCCGGTAGAGGATGAGCATAAAGAGAAGCACCATTGCCATACCGATAATCCCGGCTGTCAGGCTGGCATCCACCGAGTCATGGCCCAGGCTGGCGCCAATCGTACGCACATCCACCACAGCCAGGGGCACAGGCAGCGCGCCGTAGCGCATCTGCACGGCCAGGCTTTCGGCCTCTTCCCGGCTGAATTGACCGGTAATGACGCCGTTGTCGCTGATGGCGGCATTGATCACCGGGGCTGAGAGTACCCGACCATCCAGCACAATCACCAGGGGGTCGCCGATGTGGTTGCGGGTATATTCAAAGAATTGATTGCTGCCGTCCCCAGTCAGGCTGAACTGAATCTGCCACTGGTTGAATTCATCCTGGGATGCGATGGCCTGAGAGAGAATATCGCCGGTCATTACTGTCTCAAAGACCCGATCCGGGAAGGGGGTAAAGGCGGCGGACCCACTGTCGCTGGCCTGGGCACGGGTCACAGCATCGGGTCGATTGGTGGTATTGATCACCTCGCCCCCTGCCATTCGTTCGCCTGCCGGCTCGATGAACTCCAACTGCCCTGTAGAGCGGATGGTGTTGATGGCCTGATCCGGGTTGCTGACACCGGGCAACTCCACAATAATGCGGGTTTCGCCTTGCAATTGCACATTCGGCTCGGAGACGCCCAATCCGTTGACACGCTGCTCGACAATGACCTTTGCGGTGGACAAAGCGCCGCTCTCGATCTTTTGGCCTTCGGGCAGGTCCACCTCCAGCAGAACCTGAGTTCCGCCCTTCAGGTCCAGCCCCAGGGTCATATCCCGGATGTCGCGCTGGGTGTTTTCGCCGGGGGCCAACCCTTCTTCCAGCCAGGCGGGGTGGTCGATGGGCAGGGCGATATAGAGCGCTGCCGCGAATAATAGAAGAATCCCCGCAAGGGTGATTGTGTTGTTCTGCATACCGATCCTTCTCTCTGGGATAATTGCGCTGGGTGGTTCACTGGCTCAGATGGTTGCCGGGCGTGGGCTGCTGCCCTGCGAGATGGGGCGGAAGCAACTTCGGTCAGGTAAGAAGAGAGTGAGTGACAGCTTGATTCAAACCTGCCCATTATAGACCAGCCCGATCCGGGTGTCAAAATTGGTCAGACATTTCTGGTCGGGTAGACCCCAGAAATGGGGCGGTTTGTCGTTGGAAGTGTAAGGGCAGGAGTGACTCTTGCCCAAAACAGGCGGTGGGCCGTTATAATAAAGATGAAAAGCGAACGCAGATGTACGCGGAAACAATAATGTAGGTCGGACTGTCAGTCCGACCGACCTGTTCTGTTGCAGGTCGGACTAACAGTCCGACCTACGATGGCTATTTTCAGGGCAGCCGATCTGGGCACTTATCAATGAATTTGAATGTGGATACTCAATGACCAATTCTCCCAAACCCACTGGAACCCAGACCAGCGCTTTCGGATCGCCGGGGCGGGCAAACCACGACGCCAGCGCCTTCTACGCCAGCCGTCTCTACACGGGGCTGCCCCAGGAGGAGAAAGTCCCCCTGGACGAGACGCCCCTGGCCGCCGACCAGCTGGACCGCATCTTCCTGCGCTCTGCGGAGCAGATGACCGATCTGCCCGACAACTGCGTCCATCTGATGGTCACATCGCCTCCCTACAATGTGGGCAAAGAGTACGACGAAGATTTTACGTTAGACGAATACCTGGCCTTTCTGGAACGGGTCTGGCGGGAGGTCTGGCGGGTGCTGGTGCCCGGCGGACGGGCCTGTATTAACATTGCCAACCTGGGCCGCAAGCCCTATCTGCCCCTCAACGCCTTCATCGCCCGCCAGATGTATGAGATTGGCTTTCTTATGCGCGGGGAGATCATCTGGAACAAAGCGGGCCACGCCAGCCCGTCCACCGCCTGGGGAAGCTGGAAATCCCCCTCCAACCCCACCCTGCGCGATGTCCACGAATACATTCTTGTCTTTTCCAAACAGCGCTTTGGCCGCAGCAAAAAGCGCGCCGACGATCAGCCGGATCGGGAAGCCACCATCAGCCGGGACGACTTTCTGGAACACACAAAAAGCGTCTGGACCTTTCCCCCGGAGCCAGCCCGACGGGTCGGCCACCCCGCCCCCTTCCCGGTGGAGTTACCCCGCCGTCTGATCGAACTCTACACCTTCGCCGGGGAGGTGGTGCTGGACCCCTTTATGGGCAGCGGGCAGACAGCCATCGCCGCGGGGAAGGCGGGGCGGCGTTATGTGGGATACGAAGTGTCGGAGGAATACGCTGCATTGGCGAAAAAACGGATTGATGCAGAGATGATGGGATGATGGATCGCCCGACCCCATCATCCCATCATCCCATCATCCCATCATCTCTGCATTTTTCTCTACTTGCCCAATCATCCCCTCCTTGCCTATAATACTCCCATCGCTTTTCATCCCCCTTCACCTCAAACGGAAAGAGCAATGATTAAAATCGCAGAAGTGCTTCCTCCCAAGCCCTCCCCCCTGTGGCGGATGGTCAAGCAGTGTGGCGTGGATTACGTCGTCGGCGGTATGGACTGGACCGGCGGTGTGGACAACCCGGACCCGGATATGCGCCCCTGGGGGTTTATGTCCCTGGCCCGGGTCAAGAGCAACTACGAAAACGGCGGTTTTATTGTCGATACAATCGAAAACCGCCCCCACCTGAACAAAGCCAAATTGGGCTTGCCGGGCCGGGACGAGGAGATCGAGACCGCCTGCGAACTGGTGCGCAATATGGGTAGGCTGGGGATTCCTGTCTGGTGTTACGAGTGGATGCCCGTCTTCAATTGGATGCGCACCTCCACGACCATCCCCACCCGGGGCGGCGCGCTGGTGACAGGCTATGACAACGCGGTGATGGCGGACGCGCCCCTGACCGAATACGGCGTCGTCACCGAAGAACAGTTGTGGGACAATCTGAAGTACTTTTTGGAGCGGGTTGTGCCCGTGGCCGAGGAGTATAACGTCAAACTGGCCATGCACCCGGACGATCCGCCCCTCTCGCCCATCCGCGGTCTGGGGCGCATTATGCGCAGCGTAGACAACTACCAGCGGCTGATCGATCTGATCCCCAGCCCGGTCAACGGCATCTGCCTCTGCCAGGGCAACTTTACGATGATGACCGACGATCTGCCCGGTGTCATCCGCCACTTTGGCGAGCAGGACAAAATCTTCTTCGTCCACTTCCGGGATGTGGAGGGGACGCCGGAAAAATTCAACGAGACCTTCCACGACGACGGCAAGACCGATATGCTGGCCTGTATGCGGGCGTACAAAGACATCGGTTTCGAGGGTGTCCTGCGCCCGGATCACGTGCCTACGATGGAAGGCGACAGCAACGAACACGCCGGCTACTCCTCCATCGGGCGGCTCTTTGCCATCGGCTATATCAAAGGGCTGCGCCAGGCGGTCTACGCGGAGTAGGGGATCGGGGACTGGGGACTGGGGACTGGGGACTGGGGACTGGGGACTGGGGACTG
>JAHDWH010000237.1 GCA_023384455.1 Caldilineaceae bacterium
AGGCGGAACACGCAGGGCAGACAGTGCTCTCAGTCGGGCGCACCTAGGCGGCTGCACCTTCCCCAATGGGGAGGCGATTATTCCTTCAAGCAGTAGAACGAAACAGGAAGGAGGAAGCACGCCAGGCTCTCAAGCCCTTGCAGGCGATGAACTGCACAGGCGCATTGAATCGTGCCATTACCCGATCTCTTGGCCGAGATCGCTTTCATTCTGATCGGTTGGTTGCACAGGCCCATTTTTTGAGCCTTTGGTTTAGTGTTGCCTTTTTTCAGCTTCTCACCCTCTTTTCTCGTCCTATTTTTCAGGGCAGGCCAAACGACTAACTGACACCGATGCGGATGAAAATCAGAACGCAGATTTCGCAGATTTTTATCCGCGTTCATCCGTGTTCATCCGTGTTCATCCGTGTTCATCCTCCGTGTTCATCCGCGTTCATCCGTGGCTATTTTCAGGGCAGACAAGAGCAGACCCATGTCAGGCACAAAATTCTTCACAATTCTGTTGGGTATTCTGATTCTCGCCGCAGCGATGCTGGACACGGCTCCGCCCATTCTGGCCCAGGAGAGCGCGGCAGACAGCTTCCCCATCGTCTTTGACCACATCGGCGTGGAGGACGGCCTCTCCTACCCCGGCATCAACGGCATCACCCAGGACGACCAGGGCTTTCTGTGGATTGCCACCAGCGAGGGGCTGAACCGCTATGACGGTATGGCGTTCAAAGTCTACAAACACGACCCCAACGACCCGACCAGCCTGAGCCGCAATCAGGTGGAGGCGGTGGTGCAGGACAACCACAACCCGGACATCTTCTGGGTGGCAACGGAGCAGGGGTTGAACCGGTTTGACCGGCGCACGGAGACCTTTACCTGGTATCTCCACGACCCCGCGGACCCCGACAGCCTGGCCGGGGACAATATCTACGAGCTGGTGCAGACCGCGAATGGCCTGCTGTGGGTAGGGACCGCCAGCGCCGGGCTGGATCGCTTTGACCCGGCCACGGGCATCTTCACCCACTTTCGACACGACCCGGACGACCCGGCCAGCCTCAGCGAGGACCGGGTGCGACTGCTCTATTTGGACCGGGAAGAACGTCTCTGGGTGAGCGGCGTGAACGGCGGCATCAGCCGTTTCGACCCTTCGATAAACTCAGGGCAAGCCTCGACCACCGGCTCGTTTACCCATCTGCGCCCGGAAGAGGGCAACCCCAACAGCCTGCCCGACGAACGAGTGCGGGCCTTTGCCCAGGCCAGGGACGGCAGCTATTGGGTCGGCACCCGCTCGGACGGGCTGAGCCGCTACGACCCGGCCAGCGGACAGTTCACCCACTATCGCTCTGACCCGGAGAACCCGAACAGCCTGAGCGGTGACGCCATTGAGACGATTCTGGAAGATCGGTCGGGCATTCTCTGGGTGGGCACGCTGGATGATGGTCTGAATCGCTTGGACCCGGCCACAGGCGTTGTGACCCGCTATACAAACGATCCCCTGGACAAACGCAGCTTTGCCGGGACCTGGGCCGATGTGCTGTTTGAGGATCGCTCCGGGCTGATTTGGGTGGGCACGGAGGAGGGCCTTAACAAATTCGACCCCCGCGCCCAGCCTTTCCGCCTGCTGCGCCACGACCCACAGAACGAGAACAGCCTGAGCCACAACCGGGTGATGGCCGTCCTGGAAGACGCCGACGGCCTTCTCTGGCTGGGAAGCCCAGGGGGGCTGGACCGCTACGACCCCCGCACGGGCCTTTTCACCCACTATCGCCACGACCCCAACGACCCCAACAGCCTGGGCTATGACAAAGTGGAGTCGTTGGCCCTGGGCGCGGACAGTATTCTGTGGGTGGGCACAGAGGAAGGGTTGAATCGCTTCGACCCGGCCACGGGCCTCTTTACAGCCTATCTCCACGACCCGGACAACCCCAACAGCCCGGCCAGCGACGACATCTGGTCGCTGTGGATGGACAAAAAGGGCATTCTCTGGATTGGGACGTGGGACGAAGGCTTGAACCGTTTCGACCCGGCCACGGAGACTTTTACCCGCTACCCCTACGCGGAGGAGGGCAACAGCCTGAGCGATAACCGGGTTCACGAGATGGCCGCGGGGCCGGACGGCCTGCTCTGGATTGCCACAGACAACGGGTTGAACAGCTTCGATCCCAAAACTGAAACGTTTACCAACTACCTCTCCGACCTGCGCAACCCCAACTCCCTGGCCCTACCCGGTGTGCGCACGGTCTATGTGGACAGGGAGAATATCGTCTGGATCGGCACTCGGGGCGCGGGGCTGGATCGACTGGACCCTTCGACCCTTCGACAAGCTCAGGACAGCGCTGGCTCAGGGCAGGCCACGGCCACGGGCATCTTCACCCACTACGGCAATATCCCGGAAATCTCCTCCGGTATCCACCAGATTTTAGAGGACAGCGACGGCGCTCTGTGGCTGACCGGTCGCTGGGGCATCGCCCGTTTCAACAAAGAGACGGTCCAGGTCGATCTCTTCGATTACCGCCAAGGGGTGCAGAATTTTGACGACTGGCAGATGGGCGCGCAACTGCGGGCCAGGGACGGCACCTTCTATTTTGGCAGCCATGCCGGGCTGCAATCCTTCCGCCCGGATGGGATAGAGAGCAGCCAGGAAAGCCCGCCTGTGCTGCTGACCGAACTGCGGCTGAACAACCGGGCGGTCAAACCGGGTGTGGCGGGTTCGCCGCTTGCCGTCCCCATCGAGCAGCTTGACAGCCTGACCCTGGCCTATGACCAGAACGATTTCGGCTTCGACTTCGCCGCGCTCAGCTACTTTGCGCCCCAACAGAACCGCTACCAATTCAGACTCGACGGCTTTCAGGACGATTGGGTGGAGCGCACCAGCCAGCAGCGCAGCGTGGACTTCACCGGTCTGCCGCCGGGCCGCTACACCCTGCGGGTGCGGGGGAGCAACAACGACGGCGTGTGGAGCAGCCAGGAGATCGCCCTGCCCATTACTATCACCCCGCCCTGGTGGCAGACGCTCTGGTTTCAGGCCGGGCTGGGACTGCTGGCGTTAGGCTTAATCTTTGGCGGCGTGCGTTGGCGGGTACATTCGGTGCAGCGGCGTAACCGGGAACTGGAGCAGCAGGTGGCCCAGCGCACGGCTGAACTGGCCGACACCAGCGCCTATCTGGACAACATTCTGCGCAGCGCCACAGACTACGCCATCATCACCGCCGACCGGGAACTGCGTATCACCTATTTCAATCCCCAGGCCGAGGCGATGTACAGCACCCCGGAAGCCGAAGCCCTGGGCCAACCGATTGCCGAAATCTGCGCCAAGAAACCCGATATGGCCCATTTTGAAGCGGGTCTGCGCAAAGTGGAAAGTCACGGCGCGCACGAATATGTGATGGTGCTGGAAGCTCCCCACGGCCCCCGCCACATCGCCTCCCGCGTCTCCGGCATCTATGACGATGCAGGCCAACTCCTGGGCTATGCCCGCTTCAGCCGGGACGTGACCGAGCGGGTGCAGACCGAGGCCCGGCTGCTCAGCCAGCAGCGTTCGATTGCCGCGCTGGAGGAGCGGGGGCAGATTGGCCGGGAGCTGCACGACCGGCTGGGACAGATATTCGGCTTTCTCAGCCTGCAAAGCCAGAGCGCCCAGGCCCTCTTTGCCGCGGACAAACAGGAGGTCGGTCTGATCGCCCTGGAACGGCTGGGGGATGTGGCCCAGGACGCCCACAATCAGGTGCGGGAGTTTATTCTGGGGATGCGGGAGGCCACGGCTGTCTCCCAGGATTTTTGGGAGAGTCTGCGCGCCTATGCCGAGCGCCTGGGCACACTCTATCGCTACCGGGTGGCGCTGACGCTGCCCGCCGAGCGGGGGCGGCTGCTGCCCCCAGACAAGGAATTGCATCTGCTGCGTATCATTCAGGAGGCGCTGACCAATGCCCGGCTGCACAGCGGCGCGGACGAAGCCCAGGTCAGCTTCCGCCAGGAGGGGGGGCTGATGCAGGTGCGTATCAGCGATGCGGGGCGGGGCTTTGACGCCGAGGCCCAAATGGCTGGCGCGGACGGGACTTTGGCCGATCTCGCCCGACCCGCCGCGCCCAACAGTGCAGCAGCAGCCCATTTCGGTCTGCTGGGGATGGCCGAGCGGGCGGCGGCGCTGGGGGGTGGGCTGCAAATCTATTCCCAGCCAGGGGAAGGCACACGGGTCGAAGTCAGTTTCCCCGTGGGGCAAGATGCAGGCGCATTGGCCCAGGCTGGCCCGCTGCAAGAGCTGCGGGTGCTGCTGGTGGATGATCAGCCCATCTTTTTGGAAGGGCTGCACAATCTGCTCACGGCCTATGGGCTGCATATCGTCGGTATGGCTCACGACGGTCTGGAAGCCCAGGCCCTGGCCCGCACTCTCCGCCCGGATGTGATTGTGATGGACATCCACATGCCGGTCTGCGACGGTATCGAGGCCACCCGGCGCATCAAAGCCGACTTCCCGGAGACGCAGATTGTGATGCTCTCGGTCTCTGCCGAGGACGAGACCCTTTTCGATGCGCTGAAGGCCGGGGCCTCGGGCTATCTGCTCAAGAGTATGCAGGCCGCGGACTTCTTCCTGCTCATCAGCGGGCTGGCAGAGGGCATTCCGCCCCTGGCCCCGGAACTGGCCGCCAAAGTCCTGGCCGAGTTCCAGAGCCGTCTGCAAACCGAGGCCACGCTGAGCGACGAACAGAGCCGCATCCTGCGCCGGGTGGCCCAGGGGCGCACCTATTTGCAGATCGGCCTGGAACTGAGCCTGAGCGAGCGCACGGTCAGACGCTATATGAAGGAGATTATGCAGATTTTGCACGTGGGCAACCGGGCCGAGGTGGAGCGGGTGGCCAGGGAGCGGGGGTTGTGAATGTGACAAGGCGACCGGGTGACAAGGTGAAAGTGTTACTATATGCCTGTGGCGCGTATGGCCGTAGGCGGGAGGCTTTTCGGGTGCGTCCCAGATGGGGGGTGAGCGGCTGATTCTTGGAATCGCTTGCCCTATTTGCCCCATTCTTGAGAGACACCCGGCTTTTCCAATGGCTGCCGAATAAAGATGGCCCGTGATATAATCCTCTTGACGTGGGCCGTTACGACGCATTCGTGGAGGCAATTATGCGTAAGTCCCTGCCGATTGGCATTCAAACCTTCAAAGATATTATTCAGGGTGGGTTCCTGTATGTAGACAAAACAAGCACAATCTATGAAGTGATTCACAATCCCAAAGGCGTCTATTTCTTTTCCCGTCCCCGCCGCTTTGGCAAGAGCCTGCTGGTCTCCACCCTGGAAGAGATTTTTCTGGGCAATCGGGCGCTTTTCCAGGGGCTATGGCTGCACGATAGCCCCTATCCCTGGCCCCAGCATCCGGTGATTCATATCGACTTCAGTCGTCACCGGGTGGAGAGCGCAGAGGCGCTGGAGATCGTAATCAGCGAGCATTTGCAGCAGATTGCCGGGCGCTATGCAACCGAAGCCCAGGGCAGAAATTATCTCTCCCAATTCGAGAATCTGATCCGTGAATTGTCCGCCCGCAATCAGGTCGTCATCCTCATCGATGAATACGACAAACCGCTCTTGGACAACATCGAAAACCTGGCCGAGGTTCAACGCATTCAAAACGTGTTGAAAGGCTTCTATACGGTGATCAAGAGTATGGATGCCTATGTGCGTTTTGTCTTCCTGACAGGCATCAGCAAATTCAGCCGGGTGGGTATCTTTTCCGGTTTGAACAATTTGCAGGATATCAGTATGCACGACCGTTTCGCCACCCTTTTGGGATTCAGCCAGGCGGAGGTCGAGCAGAATTTTGGGGTCTATCTTCAGGATTTTGCCGACAGAGAGGGCCGCGATTTGGCGACAATCGTGGCCGAGATACGGGCGTGGTACAATGGCTTCGCCTTTTCGCGCCGCGGCGAGAGTGTCTACAACCCCTTCTCCCTGCTGCTGCTGCTGGACAGCCAGGATTTTCGCAATTACTGGTTCGAGAGCGGCACGCCCACCTTTCTGATCAAGCTGATCCAAAAGCAGAACTACAACATTCAACAATTGGACGATCTGAATGTGGGCGAGTTGGCCTTCAGCAGCTACGACCTCGAACGGCTTCAGGTCCTGCCCCTGCTCTACCAGACCGGCTATTTGACCATCAAAGGCTACGATGCGGAGCGCCAACTCTACCGGCTCGGTTATCCCAACCGGGAAGTCGAACAGGCTTTTACCCAAGTGCTGTTGGGTGCGTTCAGCGCGGTGGACGAGACTCTGGCCGCAGGCTATCTCTGGCGGCTGCTCGACGCCCTGGCTGCGCGGACGCTGGAGCGTTTTTTCGAGTTGATGGATGCGTTTTTCGCCGGTATTCCCTACGACCCTTCGACAGGCTCAGGACACCGCATCCAAATCGGGCAGGAACGCTACTATCAGACGATCTTTTATCTGATCTTCCGCCTGATCGGGTTGGAGGCCGCCGCCGAAGTGCGCACGAGTCGGGGGCGGATCGATGCGGTGGTGGAGCTGGTCGATGTGGTCTACCTCTTCGAGTTCAAACTGGACGGGGATGCCCAGGAAGCCCTGGACCAGATTCAAGCGCGGGGCTACGCCGAGCCGTATCGAGCTTCGGGAAAGGCCCTCATTCTGGTCGGTATCAATTTTGACACCGCGGCCCGGGGGATTGCCGACTGGCAGACGAAGACGCTGTAGATGTGGTGGAGAGATGACGTTACCACTTCTGGAAAGAGTATGCCGAACGACGCCTTGCCTGAACGGGAACAGGCGCTGGCTGGGACTTGTGGGTGTGGAGGATTGATCGAAAAGGGCGTCTGATACGGCGCTGCGGGTTTACGTGGATTTATAGTCGTCAGGCAATAACGCAAAAGAGAGGGGTACAGCGTGATTTTCACGCTGTACCCCTCTCTTTTTTGCGCGATAAACGCCTATCATCCTACCCCCGTGGGGAGAGCATGGCCGAAAAAAGAATATTGGTATCGACTACGACAGAAACCGGCGCAGTCATGCGGTTGTTGGAACTGGAAAGAGATGCTTTACCCGTTCCCAGGCCGCCTGTTTGACTTCATCGGCTACGCCTGCAATCTCTTCTTCGGAAAGCTGACTACGACGTTTGATGGTATGCAGGAGAAGAGCGTCAAAAATACGTGCCAGATCATCCCGTTCGATCAGGTCTCGGCTGACGCGCACCACATACTCATTGGCCTCCGCAGAGACGGTATAAGGGGTTTGGGGCTGGGTCTGTACGGTTTCGATGGCTTGCAATTGGTTTCCCCTTTCAGAAGGCGACAGAACATCCACCCACTCTACGCCTATAACACGCCATTCAACAGAAAATCATTCAACCACAAAACTGCTTTCACCGCAAAGAAGCGTAGAACGGACTTCTTACCCCTTCGTTTGTCGCCATTGCTGGCATCTGCGGGTAAGAAATCTGTGGAAATCAGTGATTTCGGCGCAATCAGCGTCCATTTTTCATCATTTGTATATGGCTGCGCCTGCGGGCAGGCGGTCCATCTCCTCCGGCGCTGCATCCGATGCGCGTATCTTCTCCAATATCGCGTCGAATTTCTCCCGGCTACCCCGCTTGGCCCGCTGTTCCAGGTAGTCCACCGTCAACAGCGCAGAAACCTTCTCCGCCACGGCCAGGGCAATAAATTGGTTCATCGACACATTGTCTTGACCGGCCAGTACCCGCACTTGATTGTGCAGGGAGTCGGGCAGGCGTAGATTGAGTGCGCGCACCGCAATACTCCTGCTTCGATGGTCTAGTCGTGGTCAGGCAACCACCGCTTCGGGATAGGCGATAACCGAGACTTCGCTGCTTAGTATGCGTAGTTGGCGTAGAATCTCCGACACCCGGTCCACAGCCTGACCAGCCAGGAACGGTTCGTGACAGTCGGCGCAAACTTCGGCTGGTACACCTTTGACGACGACGATCGCATTCTGTTTCAAGAGAAAAGGAATCGCGGAGACCTGTTTTTGCAGCGGCCCGCCGCAGGTCGGACAAAGGCTATTTTCGTATTCGCCAATCATAGGACCATCTCTCCTTGGAGGGAACATATACGGTGACCACGAAGATACGCTCGTTCTGTTCATCGATAGCCACAACAGCGTGCAAGGGTCTTTCATCTGCCACCCAGGCCAATAGCAAACAATCGGGTAGTGGACGGTGTGCCACTGGATAGTCTTCGATGATTTCGCAGTCCTGGAAGGCGCGTTCGACTTCAACACGGGTTAAGTCATCGTTTACCGTCTCGCCAATGGCATGGCGGGACCAGTAGACTTTTGACCCACTGGGGTCAGACTCGTTTTCAATTGCCTTCTGACGGATGAATCGTTGTTTTTCGTCCACGCGCATAGGTCGACCCTCCGTATGCAGGCCTATTGTACCACAGGCAAATGGAAACGGGTATGCCCGTTGGCAAACCGCCTCTACCAGCGGGCGTGGGCATAGTTGGCAAGAATCTGCTGGTCTTTGGAGATCAGCACATCCCCGTGCAGAGCGGCCTGGGCCACGATCAGGCGGTCAAAGGGGTCACGGGTCCAGGCGAGAGTCAGGGCCTGGCTGACAACCCCGGCAAAGGGCCGGTCGCAGAGGGTGAGACCGATGCGTTGGGAGAGGTCGGCGAGGATGGCATCCGCCCCCGCCGTCACCCGCTGAATCTCGGCCAGGTATTGGAGTTCCAGCCCCACGATTGGCGAGATGCGTAGCTCATTCTGGTTGATCAGCGCCTGGAGCGCGGGGCTGAATCTGTCCACCAGCCCGGCATAGAGCCAGACGACGATGTGGGTGTCAAGGTAGATCAAGACCCACCTCGTCCTCCCAGCCCAGTTCGGCCAGGTCGTCCGGGTCGCCCTGAATGGCGTAGGGGCGGGCGGGCAGATTTTGGAACTTGTCCACCTTCTCCACCGGGACAATGCGCAGCCGCCGCTCCCCCTTGCGGATTTCCAGGGGCAGACCGGTGTGGAGAATTTCTTCCAGCAGATGATAGATGTTGGCCCGCAGTTGTGTGGGGGTGACAGTTTTCATAGGATTCCTTTCGGGCGTACGCAAATCGAGTGGATGCACGTACATCATAGGCGAAAACGTCCGCCCCGTCAAGGGCAAAGTATACTTGACAAGGTGACAAAATGACCGGGTGACAAGGTGACAAAATGTCAGTTTATGCCCGTGTCGAGTATAGAAATGGGATGTATCCCAGATTGAGGGGAACATTGCGCCGGTTGCAAACCGGCGCCTGGTATGGCAAGTGCGTTGAAACGTAACTGCTCACCCCCACCCAACCTCCCCCACAGTGGGGGAGGAGTCGAT
>JAHDWH010000238.1 GCA_023384455.1 Caldilineaceae bacterium
AACCTTCCTCCTCATTCAATTGTAAAGGCGCGTGTGTTCAGTTTTGAACCATGCCATTTATTCTGATCTTTGAACCACAAAGGCACAAAGACACAAAGAAAAGCAGGATGAACGTAACTACTCCGGCTCCGGGTGCGACGCACTCGCCAGGAGTAGATTCCGCTGCAAAATGAGTGTGGCGAGTGCGTCGCACCCGGAGCAGTTACGATGAACAATCAATAATTTTCTTCGTGTCTTTGTGCCTTTGCGGTTAAATCCGCCACAAAGGAGTCTCCCGAATGATCGCCCCTACCGCTTTTCTGTTCAATGAAGAACACGAAATGGTGCGCAAGATGGCCTACGACTTCACCCGCAAGGAAGTGATGCCCATTATCAAAGAGCACGACCGCAGCCATACCTTCCCCAAGCAACTCCTGCCGAAGATGGCCGCCCAGGGTTTTCTCGGCGTCTGTCTGCCCGCCCGCTACGGCGGCGCGGGGATGGACTACATCTCCCTGGGCATCGTTTCCGAGGCCCTGGAATACGGCGACTCCTCCGTGCGCGAGACGGTGGCCGTCCACCTGGCCCTGCACAGCCTGCCCATCTTTCAGTGGGGCACAGAGGAGCAGAAGCAGCGCTTTCTGCCCGATCTGGCCTCCGGTAAGCACATCGGCTGCTTTGGTCTGACCGAGCCGGGGGCTGGTTCGGACGTGGCCGGGATGGCCAGCCGGGCGCGCAAAGATCAGGGCGATTACATTCTGAACGGCGAGAAGATGTGGATTACCCTGGCCGACGTGGCCGACCGTTTTCTCGTCTTTGCCAAGACCGACCCGGAGCAGGGCAGCCGGGGCATCAGCGCCTTTATTTTGGAGCGGGGCTGGCCGGGGCTGACCACCGGCACGATTGAGGGCAAGATGGGCGTCCACGCCAGCAACACCGGTTGGGTGGCGATGCAGGATGTGCGGGTGCCCGCTTCCCACCGGCTGGGCGAGGAGGGCGAGGGCTTTAAGATTGCCATGAGCTGTCTGGACAACGCCCGCTACGGCGTGGCCGCCGGCGCGGTGGGTATCATCCGCGCCTGTCTGGATGAATCAGTCAAATACTCCTTCGAGCGCAAGACCTTTGGCAAACCCATCGCCGAATACCAGCTGATCCAGCAGATGATCGCCCGGATGCAGATGAGCCTGGACGCGGGGGAGTTGCTCGTGTGGAAGGCGGGGATGCTCAAAAACCAGGGTGTGCGCAACACCCGGGAGACGAGTATGGCCAAGTGGTTCTGCACCGACGCCGCCCGCCAGTCCGCCGACGACGCGGTGCAGATTCACGGCGCCTATGGCTATTCCGACGAGTACAATCTGGAGCGCCATCTGCGCAACACCAAAAGCGCGGTCATCTACGAAGGCACCTCCCAGATTCACACACTCCTCCAGGCCGCCTACGTCCTGGGCTGGCGGGAGGACAAAGCATTGCGCTGTCCTATGCCCGCGTATGACGCAGACGCGTGGATGGCTGAGTAGGAAGATGACAGGGTGAAACGATCACCTTATCACCCTGTCACCCCTTCTCTCAACCACCCCGCAACCCTCCCACAATCCCCGGCCATACAATCAGGACGGACTGCCAGTCCGTCCTACGTTAACCATCCGAAGGAGACGACCCCGTGAAAATAGCAGTGCTGATCAAACAGACGCCGGACACCGCCGAGCTGCCGAAGGTGTCGGTGGCCGAGGCCCAGTCCGGCGAAATCAAAGCCACAATGGTTATCAACCCCTGGGACGAATACGCCGCTGAGGAGGCCATCGACCTGGCCGAGCGCTTCAGCGGCGATTCTGTCGCCATCTCCCTGGGGCAGGCGGGCGAGGTGGACGCCCTGAAACACGCGCTGGCTATGGGCGTGGGCGAAGCCGTGCTGGTGGACGAGCGCATCGTGGCCGGTGGCGACGAGTGGGCTATTGCCGGGGCACTGGCCGAGGCCGTGAAGACCCAGGGCGATGTAGAAATTGTCCTGGCGGGCAAAATGTCTGTGGACGGCAACAGCGGCGTCGTCTACGCCGCTGTTGCCTGCAAACTGGGCTGGGACCTGCTGGTGAATGTGACCAAAATTGTGGACGTTTCCGGCGGCCAAGTGACCGTCGAGCAGGTCTACGAGGGCGGCCAGGAGACTGTCCAACTCCCTCTGCCCGTCGTCATCAGCGTCGCCAAAGAGATCAACGACCCCCGCTACCCCAGTTTTATGGGCATCCGCAAAGCCAGCCGGGCCAAAATTCCCACACTGGGCCCGGGGGATCTGAGCGTTGCCCCCAGCCAGACAGTGGCCTGGGGCAACCTGCGCAAGCCGGAAGATCGCAGTAGCAGCGTGCAGATTTTCGACGGCGCGACTGTGCAGGAAAAAGCGGCCAAACTGGTGGATGCGCTGCTGGCGGAGAAAGTAATCTAACACTATTGCGTATGGCGTATTGCGTAGGAAGCGGCGTCGCGGGCGCCGGTGATCTTTGGGGGCGGGAAACGTAAAACGTGAGATTACACGGACCTCATCCCCCTTTACCCTATCCATTGCAGATGCACCGCCTACGCGATACTCTGTACCAGCGAGGAACGAACGCACAGGCGTTAGTCGGTCGGCCAACCAGTTGAAACGTGAAACGTGAGGTGTTGTCACGTACTCTCACGTTTCACGTCTTCACGTTTCCCCACGCAAATCGTGGCTCCGCCACTTTACGGAGTACGTAATACGCAATCGAAGGAGAATCCTCGAATGTCCATTCTTGTCTGGATCGAACAGAACGACGGCGCGGCCGTTTCCAGTTGTTGGGAAGTATTGGGCCGGGCGCAAACCCTGGCCGCAGAGATGGGGACGAGCGCAGCGGCCCTCGTCATCGGCGAAAATGTGGATGCCATCGCCCAGGAAGCCCTCGGCTACGGCGCGGCGACGGTCTATACCGCCTCCAGTCCGGCCCTGGCCCAGTATCGTTTGCAGCCCTACGCCGTCGCGGTGGCGCAGGCGTTGGACGCGGCCGGCGCGACGGTCTTTCTGACCAATGCCACCCTGCGCGGGGGCGTGTTGGCCGCTACCGTCGCCTGTAGTCGGGGTGGGGGAATCGCCGCCAATGTCAGCGATCTGCGGGTGGAGGGGGGCAGACTGACCGCCACCCGGGCCGTCTATTCCGGCAATATCCTGGCCGACATCACCTTTGCCAGCGAACTGGCTGTGGCCAGCGTGCGCCCCCGCTCCTTCCCCATGCCCGAAGTGGGCGCAGGGAGTGGCACTGTCCAGCCCCTTTCCGCCGGGCTGGACGAAGCCAGCATCCGGGAGAAGATCACCGACTTCCGGGCCGCGGATACGGGCGAAATCAGCTTGACCGACGCCAAAATTATCGTCTCCGGCGGGCGGGGTGTGGCGGCGGACCCGGCCAAAGGCTTTGCGCTGGTGGGCGCGCTGACGGACGTGCTGGGCGCGGCTATGGGGGCCAGCCGGGCCGCGGTGGACGCGGGCTTTATCCCTTACAAACACCAGGTGGGGCAGACGGGCAAGACGGTCAAGCCCGATCTCTACATCGCCGCCGGCATCTCCGGGGCCATCCAACACCTGGCTGGGATGGGCAACAGCAAAGTCATCGTCGCTGTGAACAAAGACCGGGAAGCACCCATCTTTGAGAAGGCGACCTACGGTATTGTGGACGATCTTTTCGCTGTATTGCCCGCGCTGACCGAGGAGTTTAAGAAGCGGTTGGGGTAGAAGGACAGCAGGCCGCCGACGGCGGATAGTAGGCAGAAAATGAAAAGGGGACGCAGCCCAGGCCGCGCCCCCTTTTTTTGTTGCGTATGCTGGCGCCACCGCTGGCGCTACAAACCTGCTGCTGGTGGCCTTTCTCATCCCCGTCAGCGCCCTGCTCCTGGGCGAGCGGCTGCACCTCCGCCACTTGGCGGGAATGGTGCTGATCGATGGGCGGCGGCTGGCGCGGATGGGGGTGGGCTAAAGGAAAGGTGTGAAAGGAGATTCCCTGTGGAGTTGGCCCGGCTTTCCTTAAAACTGCCCCGCCAACTCTTCCAACACATCCGCGGCCACGGGCACGCCGCCCAGACTGGTGAACTCTGCCTGGAGATCCCGGGCGTTGCGGCGGATGGCTGAATCGTCGGGGAGGGCGTTACGCAGGGCCTGGATCAGTACGGGGATAGTCACATCTTTGGGCGCGATGCGATAGCCCACACCGCTGCGGGCCACCCCTTCGGCCTGGCGGCTCTGGTCTGCCGCGTGGGGGACAACAATCTGGGGGACGGCGTGGGTGACCAGCGCATGGGTTGTGCCCGCGCCGCCGTGATGGATGGCGGCCGCGGCATACGGGAGTACTTCGGCGAAATTCACCCGCCCCACCACCACCGACGGTTTGGGCAGCCGGGCGCGCAGGGCCTGACTCCATTGGCTGTTGACATCATTGCCCACGGCCAGAATGGGCAGACAGCCCACCTGGGCAGCCGCGTGGGCGGCCGCCACAAAGAAATTCGGATCGTCTGTAAAGGCCGTGCCCAAAGTGATAAACGCCCAGGGCTGGTCCATCGGCAACTGATTGAGCCAGGGCGTCTTCCAGGGCTGGGCCGGGGGTGCAATTCCACCCACCAGCCGGTTTTGGGGCAAAAGGGATAGTCCAGAAAACCAGCGGGGACTCCAATAGGTCAGATGCAGATGGGGGGAAAGCAGGGCTGGTGCGCCTCGCTGCGCCCAATTGACGCCCTGAATGGCGTAGCGGGCGGTCAGCGTTGCCAGACGATTCTGGGCAGTTTCTGCGATGAATTGGGCGTGTTCCGGCAGAACCGCCTCCACCGCGGGCCAGCCGGCCACGGCAAAAGGCACACCCAACACCTCTGCGCTCAACCCCGCACCGGCCACAAACATCTCGCTGATCATCAGATCCGGCTGCGTAGCCTGCCCAATGCGGATTAGCTCATCTGTAGCCGTAGCCACCAGCCCCACATCCAGCCACTGGTCCAGGGAGCGCAGCATCCGCAGCCGGGCAAACTCCTGGGGAGACCCCAGATCGTCCGCTGTCAGGGGTGGGGGCAAAGGCCAGCGCCAGCCCGTTTCGCTCATTTCGTGGGCCACCAGCCCGTTGTCGGTCAAGGCAGACAGGATCGCTCGACCGCTGGCCCAGTGTACCTGATGCCCCCGTTGTGCCAGTTCGGCTGCCGTGGCGAGAAAGCCGCCCCAGTCCAGATGGCCGACCAGTGGGGCCGAGGCAAAGAGGAAACGCATAGGCTCAGCCACACCCCGGAGTGATACGGTAGAGACCGCCGCTGCCCGTGCCCACCCACAGGGCACCGTCCGGCGCTGTTGTCACCGCCTGAATGGGCCAGCCCAGCAACACCCGTTCCCCCACCAGCCGTCCCCCAGAACTGGCAACCCGATAGAGGCCCGGGTCCCGGCCATATTGGGCATAGAAGATTGTGCCATAGGCCCAGGTAATCCCTGTGGGCGCGGCGGTGTTGAGCAGCGGCAGGACCGGCCCCGACCACCAATCCTTCTGAATGTTGGCCAGCGCCAATGGAAAACCGTAATAGGGCGTGGCCGATTCGTCCCCCGCGGCCGCGAGGGAGTTGGGGTCGAGGAAGTTCACTTCATCACCCGCAGTAGTATCTCCGGGGACATTCGTTGCGCCATTGTCCGTAAACCAGAGCCGCCCCTGGGGGTCTGCCGTCAACCCATAGGGGTTGCGCACGCCCCGGGCCGCGGTCTGAAAAGCGCTGATGTTGCGCTCTGCCACCAGCCGTTCGACCCGTGCCCGCACAATGCGCGAGCCATAGGGGTTGCCCCCGGCGATGCTGGTAGCCAGGGATTCGGCAGGCACATCCCCATCACCCGGCGCGATCAGCCCGTCGGAATAGCCATCCCGCACACCCCCGGCCGAGACGTAGAGCCAGCCACCCACCAGAGCAATGCCGTTGTTGGCGTGAAAAAGCCGCCCATCCACCGAAAAGCCCGCGGCCAGCCGCTCATAGCGTCCGCCATCCACAATCCGCCCCACCTCACCGGCCCGGTTGAGATAGAGAACCCCGTCGCGCCAGACCATCCCCGTCACCCGCTCAGACTCGGTGAGTATCTCGGAATAGCTTTCGCCCCCATTGCTGTTATAGACGCCGATGGAGCGGCTGGGATGGAAGGCATCGAAGAGAATGTTCGGGTCTTGGGGACCTGTGGTGGGTGAATCCAGCCCCAGAAAAAGACGGCCATCCGGGGCAAAGGCCAGGCTGGTGATGCCCCGCTGCTCCTCCAGTTTGGTCTGCAAGTGCTGTTCCACACAGAAGCCGCCCTGGGGAATCATCCAGGGATCGTCGTCGGAGGGCGCGGGCAGGCCCAGGGGAGAAGCGCTGATGCCCACCTTGCCGGGCGCAACACTGGGGGCTGGCTGTTGGCGGACGGGCTGGGACGCCTGGGCCGGCGCGGCTTCGACAAGCGGTTTGACAGCCGATTCGGTAGCCGGTTTAACAGTGGCCGGTTTGACAGGGGCCGCGCTCTCCAGCCCCTGCAACGCGCTCATCCCAAAGGGCCGGGAGATCAGCCCCGTGACAATTTTGTCCACATCCCCCCGGCCATCCTGCTGGGAGCGGGGCAGATAGTCGGCCAGACTGGCGGCTGGGGGGCCAGCCACACAACTGGCAAAACGGACGAGTGTACTGTTGATAAATGGTTGGGGTGAGCTATCCGGCTCATCGCATTCGTTGGCCGCGGGGTTGTAGTCGGTGGGGCTGATGCGCAGCCAGACTTCATCCTGGACCGGTGCTGCGGGCCGACTTTCCGGCGCGCCGCTGCGAATCCAGTCGTAGATAAGCTGTTTGTTCTGCCGGGAAAGGGTCCCGGCCAGAGGCATCACCCCCGCTGAGACCTGATACCAGAGGAAGGACTCTTCCGGTTTGCCGGGCACGACCACTGCACCCCGCTGGCTGCCGGCCAGCAGAGATGCGTAGTCTGTCACCTTTAACTCGCCATTCTGGACCAATTCCCCGTGGCAGATGGCGCATGTGCTGGCAAAGAGGGGCTGAATATCTTCTGTATAGCCCACCGCGGGGTAGCCGGTTTCTGCTTCCAACCGGTTGAGAGAGAGGAAGGGGGTCTCCTGGCCCTGGCTGTATAGCCCTTCGATGCGCACGACTGTCCCCGCGGGGGCACGGCCCAACCGGCAACCATCCACCGCTGGCTGGGTGCGCACATTGGCATTGGCCTGCATCACCCCATAGACCGGTTGCCCGTCGCTGAGACAGGCCACCGCATCGGCCAGCGCCTCCAGCGGGCGAAAGAGACCGCCCCCGCCCTGGCTGTCTGGGCCAGACTTGGGAGGCAGGGGGATGGAAGCAAGCGCCGGTTGGGCGCCCACTGGTTGGCTGAAGACAGCCACCGGCGTCACTTCCACCACTAAAAGCGGCTGCTGGGAACAGCCTGCCAGAAGCAGCGCGGTTCCCAATATAAACAGAAAGTATCGCCAGGGGAGAGAAACAGTCCCGGGGCGTTGAAGTTCGCTCATCTCTATCATTCCATAGATTGTTGCAAAAGAGTCCGGGCCTGGGCCATATCCCGCTGAATCTGGGCCACCAGTGCATCGAAACTGTCAAAGCGTTGCTCGGCGCGCAGCCGCTGGGCAAAGCCCAGGGTCACCGGTTGGCCGTAGATGTCCCCCGCTTCTCCGGGGCCAGGAAAATCGAACAGGTGGCTCTCCACCCGGCGCTCCCGCCCGCCGACGGTAGGGCGCATCCCGATATTTGTCACGCTGGCATAGCGGGGCGCCAGGGCCGGATCACCCACCCACGCCCAGGTCGCGTACACCCCATCCCCTGGCAGAAGTCGTTCGGGGGGTACGGCCAGATTGGCCGTCGGCACGCCGATAGTCCGTCCCCGCTGGTCGCCGTGGACAACCGGCCCGCCGACGGTGTAGGGCCGCCCCAGCATCTCGGCCACCTGCTCCACCGCGCCGGCCCGGATGGCCTGGCGAATGGTATAGCTGCGTACTTCCTGACCCGCCACCTGCACAGGCTGGACCACATCCAGCGCGAATCCCATTGTGTGGCCCAGTTCGGCCAACACAGCCAGCGTACCGGAACGGTTGCGGCCCAGGGCAAAGTCCGGGCCGACTGTCAATCCCCGCAGCCCCAGATGGCTTGTCAACAGATCCAGAAAATCGTGGGGGGGCAGTTGGGCCAGCTCGGCTGTAAAGGGTTGGATAATCCCTAAATCGATCCCCATCTCACCGGCCAGGGCCAGCCGCTCTGGGGGGGAGGTAAGCAGTTCCAGGGGTGTCTCCGGGCGCAGCACAGCCAGGGGGTGGGGATGGAAAGTAAGCAGCCCGGACAGCCCGCCCTGGGCCTGTGCGTTCTCTCTCAGCCGGGCGAGCAATGCCTGATGGCCCCGGTGCAGTCCGTCAAAGTTACCGATGGTGAGAAATGTAGGGCCGGGTAGATCGGCCTCCCGGATGTCGTGAAATATCCGCATTGGCTATAGTCTGTCCTCGTATGGGTCAATAGCCAGTGATGGCTTTGCAGGCCCCCGCAGTGCAAAAGGTGGTGAAGCCACAAAGTTGCGCGCAGTCCAGGTCAGTGAGTGCCGGTTGAGTAGCCGAGTCTTCAAGGCGTATCGAAACCAAACGAACGGGTCTACGAACCATTTCGAGTTAACCCGCTGGGTTTCGATACGGCGGGAAACAGCCCCCGCCTACCCTTCGACAGGCTCAGGACACCGCTCAACCGGCGCTAGTCTTGAATCGTTCGTCTAGCGCTGACGCCGTTGCTACTGCGGCTTTTCGCTTTGGGAGGCCAGCCACTTCTCTGCCTTGCACAGCAGCCCGCCCTGCTCCCTGTCCGACTCTTCCAACACCCGAACAATGCCCAGCAATGCCCCGTTTTCATCCAAAGCCTGGGCGAGAGTATCCGTTTTTCCCCCGTCAAAGTCGGGAAGCCAGATGCGCTGGCCCAGCCCCAGCCGACGGGCCGCTTCTTCGTCGGCCCGTAAGACGGGCAACGCCAGGCCCGTGCCAGGGGCCAGTAACAACGACTCCAATCCTCCCGCTCTGGCCGCGGCTTCTACATCTGACAACGTGTGGGCATTCTGCAGGGAAAAGTTGCCCGCGCTCTCCCGGCGTAAATAGGCCAGATGTCCACCCGTGCCCAGGGCCTCCCCGATGTCGTAGGCCAGGCTGCGCACATAAAAGCCGGCGCTGCACGCCACCCGCAGCCAGAGCCGGGTCGGTTCTTCGATGGGTGGCTGCTCACCCCCACCCAACCTCCCCCACTGTGGGGGAGGAGTCGAGCCAGTTCCC